>JBAZCJ010000087.1:0-6211 GCA_041671005.1 Candidatus Woesearchaeota archaeon
ACAACAAATTTAAGAAAATGGAGACCACGATCGGTAAAAAATGTTATTGACGAAATAGAATATATGAAAAAAATATTTGGAGTTGAAGAATTTCATCTTGAAGACCTCAATCCTACAATTGATAAAAAAAGAATGCAAAATTTAGCAGAAGAAATCATAAAGAAAAAATTAAAAATTATTTGGAAAATTGGTTCTGGAACAAAAATAGAAACAGTAGATGAAGAAACATTAACAATTATGGCAAAATCTGGGTGCACTTTTCTTTCATTATCACCAGAAACAGGATCTATAGAATTACTTAAAAAAATGAACAAACCATTTAATCATGAACGTGCTCTAGAACTTGTAAAACATATGAATTCTTTAAATATGACTACACAGGCATGTTTTGTTTTAGGATATCCTGAAGAAACTGAAACAGATAGAGCATTAACATATCAATATTGCAAAAAACTTGCAAAAGCAGGTTGTGATGAAATTGCGCTTTTTATCATGGCTCCTGTCCCAGGTGCAAGCACATATCAAAATTACAAAGAGAAAATATTGCAAAAAAATAAACAAATATCTTTACAAGATATGAGCTTTTCACCAAAATGGAGAGAAGATTATAATTTATACAAAAAGTTCAGATTAAAAACATATGTTGGGTTTATGGTAACAAAAATGTTTTATCACCCACTAAAAACATTACAACAACCATGGAATATTATCTGTAAAAAATTTAAAACAAAAATGGAAATGACAATATTTAGAATTGGAAAAACTTATATTTTACAATGGAAGAAAAAGAAAAACATCCTTGTCTTATTCTGGATTATTTTTATATTCACAATATATTATCTTGTGCGAATAATAGATATTTTACAATATATTAACAAAATATAGGAAAAAACAATGAATACAATTTTATGGATAATCAATTCCTGCGGGGGTGCAATTTTATTTTTCTTTATTTGTCTACTTGTAGGAAGCAAATTATTAACAGTGTTAAAAATTGAAACAGTACCAGAAGAAAGATTTATTTTTAGTGCTGGTCTTGGAGTAGGAATCACTGCATTTCTTTTATTAATAATAGGGTTTATTGGATTATATACCAAAAAAGCAATAATTATCACAGCAATTGGAATAATTATGTTATGTGTGTTTGAGATAAAAATAATAATATATGCCATAAAAAACATATCCCAACAAATATTCTCAAAAGAGCATGATTTATATTATAGATTTTGTAAAATAATGATTATTTTCTTCGCTGCTTTATTATTTATTGTTGCAACAAGCCCAGAAACAGAGTGGGATGCAGTCTCATTTCATCTTGCAACTGCAAAGATCTATGTTCAACAGCAACAGATTATTCCAATATATTATGCATTTCATGCAGCATTACCTCATCTTTTTGATATGCTTTACGTTATTGGAGAATTATGGAACTCTGATATAATATCACGAATATTTGTCCTTCTTTGTAATCTGACTATTGCTTTGGGGATTTGGATGTTTGGTAAAAAACTATTTTCAGAAAAAGTAGGACTTACTAGTGCTCTTATTTTTTTAACAACTCCTATTTTATTAGTTTATTTCCCTTCCACCTATATCGACATCCCAATAGGTATTTTTGCACTCACGGGAATCTGGGCATTATGGAATTGGAAACAAACAAAGAAAATTAAATGGCTTTGGATACTTGGCATTACAAATGCATGTTTAGTTTCATCAAAAATTGTAACATTGCCTTTTGTTATTGCATGTATTTTGTATATACTTATTGAAAAAATAAGAAATGAAAAAAAAGTATATAATTGCTGGAAACCGATTGTGATAATAGGATTTTGTTTAACAATTGCACTTCTTCCCTGGATAATTTTTAATTATAGCACATTAAATAATCCAGTATACCCTTTTGGAGAAGGCATATTTCATGGTAAATATTGGAGTCCTGAACTTGCCCAATGGTGGAGTAATTCACGAGAAACGTATAGTGGGGGTAAAAATCTAATAGATTTCATCTTCAAACCATTTATTTTAACATTTATGCCAAATACTAATGGCCCAATATATGGCTTTTCTCCATTTTATTTAATGCTTATCCCTTTTATTATTTTTTGGATAAATGAAAAAAAACAAGAACTATACTATATAGGTTTAATTATATTCTTTAGTTGGACTGGATGGTTTATTCTTGCACCAGATATGCGTTATATTTTCTATTTGTTTCCACTTTTAGCACTACTTGCAGGATATGGTTTGGAAAAAATACTTACAGATGAAAATATAAAAAAGAATACAAAAAAAATTATAAAACTATTTACAGTTTTTATTATACTTACAAATCTGTTGTTTTTTTTCATTATATTTAGAAACGACGTACAAATGTGGACAGGAAAAATAACAAGAGAAGAGTTCATTACAATAGACACACCAAATTATCCTGTTACACAATGGGCAAATCAAAACCTTCCAAAAAATGCATTTATTTTTCTCGCAAACGATGATAAAGGATATTATTTTGAAAGAGAATATATAACAGGATATGGTATTTTTTCAACGTATGTTGATTATGCACATATGGATGATGGAGAAGCATTATACAATAAATTGAAAAAAATTGGTATTACGCATGTTTTGTTTAAAGAATATGATAATGGCAACTTAATAGGATATGATAATTATTATGTTGAAAAAACAACTATATTATTTGAAGAATTAAAAGAAAAATATATGACTCCACTTTATGAAGAAAATAATATTGCGTTATACCAATTAACGTAATACAAATACCTCATTTAATCAATGACTTTTATATATTCCAGTTATTTTTACTATCTCTACCTGTGCTCTACTTCCTTTATCAAATAAAAGCAAAATTAATTTTCTATTTTTTGCTTGAAATATAAAAGAGAATAACTCTTTCTCATTCATACTTAATTAAAAAATACAATTGTGTTTAGCTTTGGATTACCATTCAAGTTACCAAACATTTAAAAGTTGGTACCCCTAAACTAATGTTAGGATGGTATACCTGAAAAAAAAAACTTTTGTTACAATAATAATTCCAACATATAACAATGCTAACTATTTAGATGAATGCCTAAAAAGAGTAATACAACAAGATTATCCTAACTATGAAATATTAGTAATAGATGATTGCTCTACAGATGATACTGAGAAAATAGTCAAAAAGTATCCTGTGAGGTATATCAAAAATAAAGAGAATAGCGGAGCAAGTTATACAAGAAACATTGGAGCAACACTAAGTAAAGGAAAAATATTAGTATATTTAGATAGTGATGTTAATATTCCTAGTCATGCAGTCTCTTCAATAGTGAATAATTTGATAAAAAAGCATGACGTATTAATGGTAATGGGAACATATTCAGAAAACACAAAAGATCTTAATTTTGTCAGCGACTATAAAAATCTTGATTTAGGATTTAGATTTTTACAACTGGATTATAAAATCCCTTATCTTTCATCTTTTTTTTTCGCTATAAGTAAAGATGTGTTTAAAAACACTGATGGATTTTCAACTTCTTTTAAAAAAAGTTCTGTGGAAGATGTAGAATTTGGTTGGAAAATCTGTAATGGTAAAAAATTAACATTACAAGATCGTAATGTAAAAATTGATCATCGTAAAAAATATACAATTTGGAATCTTCTTAAATCAAATTATGTAAGAGTTATTAACATATATAAAATTAGAATAAACTCTGGTGGAAAATATAAAGTTGGCAATGATATCCCATTAGCATACAAGGTTAACGTTTTTTTAGCACCAAGTATATTTTTCTCGGCATTCTTAAGTTTAGTACATCAAGAGTTTGCACTATTAACTGTTTTAGGATTATTATTATTTAGCATCATTAATTATAAATTTTTGAACTATATATTTAAAAAAAGAGGATTGGTTTTCGAATTGAAATGTGTGTTTTTAATGATAACCGAGTATATAGGTGTAGCAGTTGCTATTTTTTCAGCAATGATAACAACACCATTTAACAAGAGGTATATCTGATGATTCCTAAAACATTTCTTCATCGTGTCTTTATCAAATCCGGATCACCTATTCATTTAATTTGGTTTGTTACATCTAAATGTAATTTACGATGTTTGCATTGTTTTTATCATGAAGAAGTTGCATCACCACTAAATAAAGAGCTTTCTCATGATGAGATGATAAAAATAATAAGTAATCTTCCCCCCCTCCTTTCATTGGTACTAACTGGCGGGGAACCGCTGTTAAGAGCAGACATTTATGAGCTTGTAAAATGTATAAACGATAGAAAAATTTGTAATAGTATTCGAATTTGTACAAATGGCCATGCAACAGATAGAACTATTCGAATTATTGATAAAATATTAACAGATTGTACAAATCAGCATTTTTTCATTTCAGTATCACTAGATGGCTTTGAAAAAGATCACGATATGTTTAGACAAGTATCTGGCGCATACAAAAATACTATTGCAACAATCTTAGCTCTTAAAGAATTACAGAAGAAGCATCCTCATTTTGAAATTACTATAAACACAACACTCCATGATGGCAACCAAAAGGTTATGCAAGTATTTAGAGAGGACACATACAAAAAGGTAGGAATATATCCCGGAATCACAGTTATTAGGGGTGATCCTAAATCAAAAGAACTAAAAAAGGTTGATTTAGAAATTTATAAAAAAACTATTAAAAATATTGAAAGAGATAGAATTAATTTAATTAAGGAAAGCGTCTTTAAAACACTTGTAAACACCCGAGAAGTTTTAGGCCATGAAATGGCTTTTAAAACATTTAGTACAAATAAAAGAGATTATGACTGTTATGCAGGTAGTTTAATGGGAGTTATATATGCAAGTGGAGATGTATTCCCTTGCGAAATGCTGCCGAATGCAAGTTATGGTAATATAAAAAATTATGATTACGATTTAAAAAAAATATGGAACAGTGATAAAGCAAACAAAATAAGACAATCCATTAAAGAAAGAAAGTGTGCTTGTACATATGAATGTCAATTTACTACTAATACATTATATAATTTAAATAACTGGCCAAGATTTATAAAAGATTTAGTAAAACACAAAATATTCAAACAAAAAAAATAAAATTTATATTAGTTTTAATTAAAGTACTGTTTTCTTCTTTCGATTAAATTTAGTTTGAGTTGCTCGTCTCATCCATTCTATAATTTGCAAGCAAAGTCCATAAACCCCAATAAGTAATTCTTTAAATTCATTATAACTTGAAATAGAAGAAAAGACGTTCCACACTCCTTTTGGAGTATAATAAAATCTTCTATATGCATGTATTACTCCTGTTTGCAATTCATCTTGTGTAAGATTAGTATGTTTCAATTGGGGATTAACACCAATAGAAACAAAGTCTGTCCAATCATGAATCTTATCAGCTTCTTCTTTTGTAAAACTGTATTCAAACAATTCTGTACCCGGATATGGAGAAAGAATATTGGAAAAAGCCATTGTTGGCCTAGTTTCAAGAGCAAACTGAATAGTTTCTTCAATAGTTTCTTTTGTTTCTCCTGGTGTTCCAAAGACAAAGAAAGCAATACTTCTCATACCTACTTTTTTACAAAGTTCAAGTCCTCGTCTGTTTAATGTAACTGTTGTTCCTTTTTTCATATTTTTGAGCATAAGATCACTTCCTGATTCTATACCAAAAGAAACAGCATAACAACCAGATTCTTTCATTAATTGAAATAATTCCTCTTCTGCACTTGTAACACGTGAAAAACAACACCATTGAATTTTTTTGTTTAAACCTTTTTCAATAAGGCCTCTACATATTTTTTTTGCTCTTTCTTTATCATATGTAAACACATCATCTTCAAAAATAATATGATTTACATTATATGTATCAACAAGATGTTGAATCATAGTAAGAACATATTCAGGAGAATTTGGCCGAAATCCTCTGCCAAGAACTTTATGCGATGCACAATAAATGCATGTTCCAGGACAACCACGAGAAGTCATGATTGTTGCAGTCTTACTTCCTTTACAAGTATAAACATTCGGTTTGTAAAGATTAATATCAACAAGATGAAATGCCGGAAAAGGAAGTTTATCAAGATCTGTCATAAATGGTCGTAACCCTGTGTTAATAAAAGAATTATTTTCACGAAAGACAATACCTAAAATATTTTTAAGTGAGTTTATAGTACCATGCATATGTTGACAAAGTTCATCCATTGTTTCCTCT
>JBAZCJ010000088.1:0-6166 GCA_041671005.1 Candidatus Woesearchaeota archaeon
TCTTTTCTTCTTCTAATAGTTTGAGTTCTTCTGCAGAAACTTCTGTTTTTTCTAATCTAATTTCTTCTGCAAATTCGCCGTTATCAATTGCGACAATGATTTCATGTGCTGGTTTGCCTTCAACGAGAACACCCATTGATTGGCATGTACCGATAATTTCCTTGACTCTTTCTTTTGTTGTTTTTCCAAGAAGAGAATCTTGTTTCATTTTAGAAATTTTAATAGCTTGTTCAATTTTAAGATCAGCAACTTTTTCTAGAAGTGGATTTGAAGATCCTTTTTCTAACCTAGCTTCTTGTTTAATTAATGCAGATGCTGGTGGTGTACCGACAGTAACTTCAAATTCTTTTGTTTCAGTATCAACGCTAACTTTAACCGGAACTTGCATACCTTTGAAACTTGCAGTTTTTTTGTTAATTTCTGCAATTACTTGTCCAATATTAACTCCTAACGGACCAAGTGCTGGACCTAATGGTGGTGCTGCTGTTGCTTTTCCGCCAGATACTAATGCATCAACGTTTTGTTTTGCCATGTTAATCAATCTTTAAATGTACTATACATTTGAATTTTACAGTGATATATAAAGGTTATTGTTTTAGAGTCAAAAACATATTTTTTATTTTTTCTTCTATAACAAAGGATATAAATAATTATACTAATGACATTCTTTGTAGAATAGGGGATGACTTTTTTAATATCTAAATATTTGTGTTATTTACTATAATTCATTAATTAAGTTTTTTTATTATATCCATAATATGTTTATTGTAACTACCTGTAAGTGGTAATCCTATGAAAAACTTTATAAATTAGTAATATTTTTGTTTGTTTATGATAGATTTAAAATCATATGCTATTGATGGTGCTAACAGATCTATTACTCCTAACCATCATGAAGAATTTAAACAAATAGTTGTTCCATTGAGTTTAAGTTTAGAGTTAAGAATAGGATTAACTACTCATTCTATGATTTTAACACATCCTAATCATGATAGTTATCGGTGTATTGCACGTCATTCAACTATGACAACTGACGGAGAAGCATTAGTTATTATTGCAGATGGAGTTAGTACTTGTGAAGATGGATTATATGCTAGTGCTTTAGCTTGTGAACTTTTTGGAAATAATTTAATGAAATCAGCAAATCGTAGAGGAAGTTCAAAACTTCTTACTCCTGCTGAATATACTCATGCTTTTAAAATCGCTTCACAAGGTCTTAGAAATTATTCAAGAATTGAATCTGAAACACGAGGTGCTCAGGTATTTTATGCAACAACTTTATCCGGAATTCATTATATTGGTAATGTTGTTCGTCGTTTTTCTTTAGGAGATTCTCCAGGATATTCTGCAGAAAGTTCATCATCCTTTAGACAAATATTGGGTATGGGGCATTCAATTTCTCAAAGTGTACTTTCACATTACCTTGGTCCTACAAAGTCATTAGGCAAATTTGATTATGACTTGGATATATTTACAGATGATGATATTGTTTGGTCGCAAGAACCTGTTAATCCAAATCATAAAGAGTTGTTAGGTACTGATGGTCTTAATGTTGTTCCTGTTGAAACTTTGATTTCACATTTGTTTTCTGGTACAGGTGACGTTAAGAGTGCTACTACTCGTGTAATGGATGAAGTACTTCCTGTTGCTCGAGATAATACTACTGCGGCAGTAGTTGCAGTATCTCAACAGCCTTATGGAACTCAATTATACCAATTATTTTCTCGTCCAGGGTGTTTTCTTACAGATTTTAATTAATTAAACTGGTTATTATTTATTATTTAATCTATTAACATAACTTATTAATGGGATTTAATTAGGTTTAAACTAGGGTTAATTTAGTTTCACATTTCATCAGGTGCTTCAATTCCAAGCAAATTTAATCCATTTTCCAGAACAATTTTGATGCAATTGAGCAAATACAGTCGTGCATTTTTTATGTTTTCTTCCGCGTTTAACACATTAACATCATGATAATAACTATTGAATTCTTGGCAAATGTCAAGAAGGTATCTTGTTATGTATGATGGTTTGTAATGTTTTGCAGCATCTTCAATTGTTGCAGGGAATTTCTCTAGTAATGTAATTAAATAATTTTCTTTTTCTCCAAGGCCTTGTAAATCTAATTTTTCAGGTAGTTTTGTTTTCTTTAATATACTGCATATTCGTGCATGTGTATATTGTATATATGGTCCAGTTTCTCCTTCAAAACTGATTGATTCTTTTGGATTATATACCATATCTTTTGCAGCATCTGTCCTAAGCATATGGAATTTTAACGCAGCAAGTCCCACTTGTCTGCTTCTATTTTGTAACTCTATTGAAGATAATTCTGGATGTCTTTTACTGATCTCTTCTTTTGCAAGTGTTGTCATTTCATTAATAATTGTATCTGCATCAACAACAGTTCCTTCTCTACTTTTCATTCTTCCTTCAGGTAAATTTACCATTCCGTAACTGAGATGATAACAAGAATTAGCCCATTTGTATCCTAGTTGGTTAAGAATTGCAAATAATTGTTGGAAATGTAAATTTTGTTCAGAGCCAACAACATATACTGATGATTGTAATGGGTAATCTATAAATTTTTTTTGTGCAAGATAAATATCTTGTGTCATGTAAATTGTTGTTCCATCTGAACGCATAAGTACTTTATTTGGCAGGCCAACATCTTCTAATGGTGCGACAATAGCTCCCTCTTTTTCAAAAAAAATTCCTCTTTTTAATCCGTCGAGAACTATTTCTTTTCCAAATGTGTAAATCTCACTTTCATAATAATATCTGTGGAATGTAATGCCTAATTGAGCATAGGTTTTTTCAAATCCATCATAAACCCATTGATTCATTTTTTTCCATAATGCAATTGTTTCTTTGTCTCCTTTTTCCCACAATTGTAGCATTTCTTGTGCTTCTTGCTCTAATTCAGGATGTTCTGTTGCTTTTTTTGCAAAAAGAACATAAAATTCACCAACAAAAAAATCTGATTTTTTGTCAGGGTTTTTATTATGCCCCCATTTTTTATATGCTAACATTGATTTACAGATATGAATTCCTCTATCATTAACAAGACATGCTTTGATAACTTCATTGCCGAGAAATGTAAAAATTCGTGCAATACTATCTCCTAATGTATTATTTCTAATATGGCCAAGATGTAAAGGTTTATTTGTATTTGGTGATGAAAATTCTATCATTATTTTTTGTTTTTGCTGTGTACTTCCATAGGATTCTTTTTGTGTTTGAATTTTTGTAAGAACAAGTAATGCAATATTTTTTTTATTAAATGTAATATTAACATATGGCCCTTCTGCGCTAACTGCTTCAATGTCTGAAGGTAATACGCTGTTGAGTTTTACAGCAAGGTCATGCGCAATAAGTTGTGGGCTTTTTTTTCTGTGTTTAGCAAGTGCAAAACAAGGAAATGCCACATCTCCAAATTTATGATCCGGCGTTTCAAGACTAATTTCTATTGGTTCTGAAATATGCTGTTTTAAGATTTTTTTAATAATTTCAAGATCCATGCCTTCTTTGAATTGTTTCTTATATAAAAAAGTATTCTGTTTTAGTTATTTCAACAAAGAGAAAATAAAATGTATAGAAAAATATAAAAAATTATTTTTTGTCTTCTTCTTCTTCCTCTTCAGTAGGCTTTTTCTCTTTTTCTTCTTCTTTTTCCTCTGTTGAGTTATAGCCTTGCAAGAATCCTTCTTCTTCAGGAGAAATTTCGTCGTCATCCATTTCTTCTTCTAGTGATTCATGTTTTTCTGTAGTTTCTTCATAAAAACTTTCATCTTCTTCTGCCATTCTCGCACCTCCTCTTTTGTTGTGGATCCATAAGGGTCATATATAAATTTAACTAATTTATATATGGTTCTCGCAAGTTATATAGTTCTTGTTTTAACTATAATCTCGCCAGACATGCTCACATTTTTCACACTTCATGAACTTTGTTTCAGGTTCGTCTGAAGCTCGTGTTTGAACAGTCCAGAAATAGGCCTTTCTATGTTTACATTTTGGGCATTCTGCAATAGTTAATGGATGTGGTTCAATTTCTTTTTCTACAATTTCAATCGCTTGTTTTTCATTGATTTTTTCTGAAAGGACAGCTGTATCTATTTGTTTTGTACTGTAACCACATTTACAATACATTGTTTTTTTATTGCCATCAACTTTTGGAAGTAGCAATCCTCCGCATTTAGGACAAAACATCATTCTTGTCACCTCATAAATATGTTGATTAATTCAACAAAGCCAATTTTAATCCACCCTAATAATGGAATTTTAAATACTGCTTTGCCAATTACTGCTTGGCTTTGGATATTCATATCCATTCCACCAGAGTCAGCATTGTGATCTCCTTTTGTTTGAATAGTATCTCCAATTTTTACAACTCTATGAATAATTGGTTCTCCATTACTATTGAATACTATAACATCCCCAATTTTAATATTTTTGGTTTCTATGCCTGTTAAAACCATAATATCCCCTTTATTAAACCCATTTTTGAATTTATATTCTTGGAATTGCTCTTTTGTAATGTCATATTCTTCATACCATTGTTCTTGTGTACATCCTATGGTACAATATGCTTCACTTTCCCACCATTCATCAAAACTGCCGTCATGTTCCATACTACCAGAAACAACTGCTACTACAGGAAATCCTGTGCCGAGAAGGTATCCTAATCCAGGGTACACTATGAATTTGATTAGGATGAATGCGAGAATAAGATTAACTATCCAGCTCCATATACTATTATCTTCCCAAATAAACCACCATAGTTTTTTTAATGCAGGTTTTAGTTCCATTATATTGGTTTTTGTTATGACGGTTATTAAAAATGTTGTGAATTTGATATGTACAACTTAGTATATGCAACTTATATACAACTTAGAATAAATATATGTGAAAAGAACACACAGAAAATAAATTCATTAGCTTTAAAAACTTTGGACTTCTTTGGATTATCATAACAATTACGGAGGAGAAACCTATGCCAGTTATTGTATACAGTACAAGTGCATGCCCATGGTGTGTAAAAGTAAAGGAATTTTTGAAACAAAACAACGTCACATTTGAAGATCGAAACGTTGGAGAAGATGCTGAATCACTACAAGAAATGGAAGAAAAATCTGGTCAGCGGGGAGTACCTGTTATTGATGTAAACGGAGTTATTATTACTGGCTTTGATAGAGATGCTCTGAAAGCTGCATTGAGATTGAGATAATTTTTCTTTTTTATTGTTACTTTTTAGTGGCTAATCTATCATAACCTTTAAAAATAGTACTATGTTTTCTTTTATTTTATGACCGAACGTAACAATAATATCGGATGTCTTTCTCTTCTTGCAGTTTTGGGTATTACTATTGGTACATGTACGTATCAACGGAGTCAACAGTATATGGATAGTGTTTTGGTAGGGCAGTATCCTGATTTAACATCAGTAAAACTTCAATCAAGTTATGGGGGTAGAATTACAGAATTATTTACTACTTCTCCTGTACCTGATGAAAAAGAAAAAGAATATGTTGCTGTTGCAAATTTTTTTGAAGTTCCATTATATGTACTTACTGATGATAAAGATTTTCAATCTTCTGGAAATATCCATATAGTACCTATTTCTCATGTTTATCATGAATGGTTACGTGATTTGTTTTTAGTGGGTGATAATCAATTATTAGTCAATCCATACATCTCTAAAACAGGTCCAATTATCTCTAAGTATACAGATCAGGTACGTAATTCTCTTGAAGCTATTGCAATTTATGAACGTATTTCTCCTGTAGTAACTCCTTTTATGTTTGAAGGCGGTCAAGCTCTTCAATCTGCTCAATACACTATTGCTCCAGATTTTTGGAATGACTCTAGAAGTTTTTATACCCGAGAAGAGCATCCTCAATCATGGTATACTCATGCATTTGGAAATCCAATGATTTTTGTTAGAACTATGAATAATCAAGAACAAAGTATAATTCCTCATTTAGATATTTTTGTTACTGTTGTTGATGATTCAACTGCTTTTGTCGGGGATGTTTCTTTAGGAAATCCTGCATTAAAATCTCTTTCCTCTTCTGAACTTTATTCTTTACAAACAAAAATGTCTCCTCATTTTGAAATTGCACATGAAGACTTGCAAAGTGTTTATCCTTTAGAAGATAACGAGTTT
>JBAZCJ010000089.1:0-5422 GCA_041671005.1 Candidatus Woesearchaeota archaeon
CTGGGGAGATTTTTTGCATCGCCTTGGAACAGGAACATCAACAGAAATAAAAACAAAAAAAGGATTTCAGATTGGTGTTGTTGTGGCAGTTCCTCCGTTTCCTTTTGATGATTCAAAAACATTTTCAGTCTATAAAGACTCATCCATCTTGTTTAGAAAATCAAACAATTGGGAAGGCGTGCATCTTGGAGATGTTAAAATGGTGGAAGGAGATTTGCGTCTTGCTGGAGAATCTGGATATGCATTAGTTATCACAGGGTCTGGCAATACTGTTGAAGAATCACGAAAGCAGGCATATAACAGAGTTAAAAATATTATGTTGCAGAATATGTTTTATCGTGTTGATATTGGCATGCGTTGGTACAATGATTCAGACTTGTTACGAACCTGGGGATATTTGTATTGAGTGAATAATAATGGTATATTCTGTTTTTTTATTATTTTTCTTTATTTCTTAAATAATGTTAAATAACCAAAAGATTTAAATATAATATATACTTATCCTATAGTATATACTTATATCATGGTGAACTTATGCAGCAAGTGTTACATTATCCTCGGTTAGATACAATATTGCATGTAGAAACTTTATTAAAAAATGCAAAAGAACCGTTGTCAAAAAATGAGATTGATAGGAGACTTCAAGCAAAAATAATGAGGCCTACATTAAATCTTATCTTGGAGTATTTAGAACAAAGTGGAAAGATAGCACTAATAAAAGAAGGGGTTATTTGGATTTATTCTCAAGATGTGAGTAAAAAATTACACTCAAAATTGAAAAAAGCAGTAACTGTGATGTAAATGAACAAAGAAGTGCAAGTGCAGTTTGATGCTGATGCATACAAAGAATATATTGAACTGCAAGATGCTGTTGTAGAAAAAAGGCATTGTTCAACAAATCCATCTTACGAACAACTTCTTAGTTCAATTAATAATGCAATACGGAATATAAAAGCAAATCCGTTTCATGGTAATTTAATTCCACGAAAATATATCAGTAAAGCAACAATGAACCGATATGGCACTGACTAAATATTTAGAGTAGAGCTAGTGGGATATTGGAGATTATTGTATACAATAATAGGTGATGAAACAAAAATCATTGCATTTATTCTTGAATATATGGATCATGCAGGGTATAACAAAATATTTGGATATCAAAAGAAATAATTTATCTCCATGTCACAACAATATCATCTGTTCTTAAATAAGGTTCAATATGAGCTTGTTCTATTGTTGTTGTAATTCCTGCATCAAACATAAGTTTGCCAAGCCATGCAATCATAACCCCATTATCAACTAAATATTGATTTTCAGGAATAAAACATTTTCCGCTTCGTTCTTTGCACATTATGTTTATCATTTCTTGTAATCGTTTGTTGCATGCAACTCCCCCTCCAAGTAAAACTTCTTTTTTACCCGTGTGTGCCAGTGCACGTTCTGTCACTTCAACAAGCATGCTGAATGCTGTTTCTTGGCAGCTGTAACAAAGGTCTTCTTTTGAAAATTCTTTGGAAGCATATTTTGTTTCAACATTAGTTAATAATCCTCCAAAACTTACATCCATTCCTTTGACAACATAAGGAAGTTCAACATATTTTTTTCCTTTGAGTGCCAGTTGCTCAATTGCAGGTCCGCCGGGAAATCCTATTCCTAATGTTCGTGCAAAAGAATCAAGAAAGTTACCAATCCCATTGTCTAAAGTTTCTCCAAAGATTCTATATTTTCCTGCTTCATAAGCAATTACTTGGGTATTTGCACCAGATGCATACAGTAAAATTGGATCTTTTGCTTTTGTCAATAATCTTCCAATTTCTAAATGTGCAATGCAGTGATTGACTCCAACTAATGGTTTTTTAATTGTTACTGCTAATGAACGTGCAAACATTGCACCAATTCGTAATGTGTGGCCAATACCAGGACTTTGTGAAAACGCAATTAAACCAATATCTTTTTTTTGTATATTTGCTTTTTCTAATGCTTTGTTGAACACGTCCATGCATACATCAATATGATGATCAGCTGCTTTTGCAGGAATAATTCCTTCTGTTTCAGATACATACATGTCTTTGACGTTTGCAAGAATAATCTTGTTTTTAATAATGCCAATCCCAAATGTATGTGCAGTAGATTCAATGCCTAAGACAATCATAGCAGAAATTAATCACAGTTTATTTATAAAGATTTAGAGAGAAAATCGAAGAATGGAAATGATTAGATTTATAATGTCCAACAGTAGTCTCAAAATGCAAGTGACATAAATGACGTTACCCTTTGCAACATTGGAAGAAGCATTACAACGCGTTGTGATCCCCTTAAAATCAGGTAATTCTCTCGCAGGTGCAGTAAGAGCATCTCATCTTCTTAATTTTTATGATCGTTCAAATCGTCGTGGAGTAATTCCATTAGGGGATGATTTAATTGATGTTCGAAGAAGTTCTTCAGCAGAACCTCTACTTACGTTATTACCAGAAGAATTTGAAACAGATGGGAGAGTCTTCAAACCCAAACAATATCATCATGATGGAAGATTAGTACGTTTTTTTTCTGATCACTTAGGTGGAGAATTAGAAGGAAAAACAGTTTATTTTGTTGCAACTCCTAGTACAAATGCATATTGGGAACCTGATCAAATGGTATTCAGAATGCAGTTAGCTATAAGAACCGCAAAAAGAATGGGTGCTGAAAAAGCATTTGCAGTATTTAGTGAATTTCCATTTGCAAGACAAGATAGAGGAGAATCCGAATATAGTAGGGGTAGTACTCTAGAAGAGATAGCAAAAGACAGGAAAAAACATGGTGGTCAAACAGATGGTGTTAGTTTTGTCTTAACTGGATTAATGGTAAATGGGTGTGATGGTGTTGTTGATTTACATCATCATTCAGGTCATGTAGAACTTGCAGCAGCAGATTGTCTAAAGCAATTAGGCATGGCAGAGAGAAGATTCGTTTATGATATTCGTCCAACATATCTTATTGCTAGATATTTGGAGACTTCAGATTTACTACCAGAAGAATTAAAAGCAAATTATGGGGAGGGAATTGTTTTTATTTCTCCTGACCAAGGAGCATTGTCTTTTTTGAGAGAAGTAAGGGAAGCTTCAGGTCTTGTCAACTCTGGATTAGCTTGGATGAAAAAAACAAGATTACGCCCTAATGATCCTACTGCAATAGGTCCTACTGAATTAATCCCTGTGGATGGAAGTAATGGGAATTATGCTGGGAAAGTTGGGATTACTATGGATGATATTATAGATACTTTTGGTACTATGAAAAATGCGTTAGAACATGTTTCTGAAGAGATTCCTCGATTTATTGTTTATTCAACTCATGGTATTTTTGCAGGTGATGCTGAACAACATATGAGAAGATATGATCGAATAACAGATGTGCTTCTCCTAGATACGCGCCCATCGCGATTAAGAGCGTTAGGTGCAGATGCAAAAAGAAAAGTAACAATTCTAAAACCAGGACATATGCTTGCGTATGTATTAGCACAATGTGTTGAAAAAGGAATTGATCCTAATCAGCATCTTGCAGAACTGTTTAAACAAAATCCTGCTTTTTTTGACGAATTATATAAAACTAAACAATTTGACCAACATTATTCAAAAGAAAAATATGTTTAATTGTTCTACTTCCTTTTCTTCTTACTTTTCTTTACTATTTCTTTTTTAACTGTTTTCTTCATAACCCCATTATTGTTAGGTCGCATAACAACAAAGTAGTAAACTATTGAAGGAATTATTCCTAATAATACAAACAATAAAACCCAAACTAATCGTTCACTGTCATTTTCAAAATTTCTTTTAATTGCATCGACAATTGTCCATACCCAGAAAACAACTAAAAATAAAATAGTTAAAAAAACTAATAACATTAAGAAAATCATAAATCCGCCTAAAATCATATGCATCATAGTGTTGTTTAAACAAAACTAGTTTATATACCTTGCGAATGTGAAAAAGAGGTGTATAAAGAACCAAAGACACAAGCTTCATCATAAGTAGTAGGCGATTTTCGTGCTTGGTCATAAAGAGTTCTAACTTTAACAGCATAACCTTTTTCTCTTTCTTTTTGTATTTTATTTCTGTTTGAATGAAGATCGCTCATAAATCGTGCAGATGCTAACAATTTTCCTAATTCGTGAGGATCTACAGGGGGTTGCTCTAAACAAGAATCTACGCAATCATATGCCATAGTTATATTATCTTCAATTTTGTTATTAGAATAATATTCTTTACGAAAAGTAAGTCCAGAAACAGCTAAACTAGACAGAGCTAATAATTCATATACTTCATTAGGTTTAGGTGTAGCAGTTAATGCTTTGTACCCTAAAAAAACACCTAATCCTATAGTTGCCAAACTTAACAATCTTGATCTATGACGTGTTAATCGTAATCTTTCGCAATCTTCTGTTAAATTATCAATTTTTTCTTCTAATCCTTCCATAAAAGTAGGACATATTCTGGTTTTATAAACATTATCTTCAAATAAATAATCTGAAAATAAATAATTCCAATCACTGCAAGCAGGGGGTAAATTCGAAACAATTTATAAACGGTTATGCATTACTTACAAGTATGAAAAAGTTTCCATTAGCAATGATTGCAGTTCTTCTTACAACAACTATGCTTTGTTTTACAATTATATTATTAGTTCTTAACATGAATTCATTAGGGATTGAACAAACACCAGTTGTTATACAAACTCCTGTTGTGTCATATGTTCCACAATATAGTCTTGGAGAAACATTTACAATTGATACTACAGAACCTGTTGAAGTAGAACCTGTAGAAGAAGGTCCAACATCAGATGAGCAACAGATTATGGAAAATGCAGAAGATGCAATTATGGGTTTGAGCGAACAGATTGGCGAACTTGAACAAAGACTTGATCATATTGAAAATGATATTGATGATGAAGATGATGCAGATGAAATTCTTGATGATATTGATGATGTAAATGATGAAGCAGAAGATGTTTTATACAGCATTAGCAAATGGAATAATTATCTTATGGACATTGCAGAAGCAGATAATTTAAGAGACGATTTAGATTATCTTCAACTCCAAGCAGATGAAATTCTTGATGACTGCAATGATTTAGAAGATGATGCAGAAGATTTGGAATAAATCTTATTTAACTTAAATCTTTTTTAATATAATTATTCTTTAACATAATATTATTTGACATAATTATTGTAATCCTGCTTGTGAAGTGGGTTCTGTAACTATTGAATCTAATAATGCGTATTGTGTTCTGTAAGACATAAATCTTGGGACGTGGCTTCTAATCTCAGCTGATTTCATTTCAGGTGTAGTTTTTCCGCCTTTCCACCAATCTTTTGTTGCTGGATTTGCTTTTATAAATGCAGGAGTTAAAACATCAGAGACTTCTTGCCATGAAGGATTAGGATTTC
>JBAZCJ010000089.1:5432-6120 GCA_041671005.1 Candidatus Woesearchaeota archaeon
ATCATCAATTAAAGCTTCTCCTGCATTATATGCAGCTGCAGCAAATTCTGTTTGTGCAGTGGTGTATTTACTATAATGATCAAAAAGGTCACGAAGAAATTGTGCTCCTGCAAGAATTGCTTTTTCTGGATCATTTCTATCATCTCTGTTAACACAAAATTTCCATTTTCCTACTTGATCACATAGCCCATACTGATGTGCAGTGCTGGGCATAAATTGCATAGGTCCTGATGCCCCTGTTGGGGATGTTACATGTCTATTTCCTCCTGATTCAACTTTTAACATAGCTCCAATATCTTCAGGATGTAATCTTGTTTGTAATGCAGCAGCATTTATGTATGAACCGTATAATTGTCTAATTGAGAAAAGATTACCAGTACTTAATCTTCTTACACGATGTGGATTATCCATAACTAAATAATCTTCAAAAAATTTTTCAGGTCCTCCTTGTGCTCTGCATCCTTTATTATCAGCAATACTATAATTAAGTGTAGGATCCATTAAATATAACGGATTAATATTTCCTGCTAATACTGCACTTCCTGAACTGGTTTGTATTCCTGAAGGCATACTTTCATCTATAATCTGAAAATGAAGGTGTGGTTGTTTTGTACCTTTTTTACCTGCAGTTCCTAATTGTTGTCCTGCTAAAAGTAAACTTCCTTCCTTAACTAGTATAGTATCGAGA
>JBAZCJ010000090.1:0-5940 GCA_041671005.1 Candidatus Woesearchaeota archaeon
GCAGGAGGCAATTGATTTGTTTATGAGTTCTGGAGATCAGATGCTTAAACGAGTCAAATTTAAATTAAAAGAAATAGGTATGGAAGATATATATTATGCAATTTTAACGCCATCACAAGCAGCATTGATGATGTATGGAGTTGCTCCCCCAGCACCTAGAGAAACTGCGCAACTTATGAGGGAAATTTTCGTTAAGAAAATGAAACTTCTTGAAGAAGAGTATGTCAAAATTTTGGAAACTAATATCCAAGTTAGAAAAGATTTGGAACATGGAACAAAAACTGATTTGACTGGAAAAGAAATTGATGCGTTACTTGAAGATGCTGAAAAATTCTTAAAGAGAATTAACAGGCTTTTTACGCAGATTGAAAAAATGAAAGATGAAGAATCAGTTGTTCATCTCTATGAATCTGTTGTAACAATCATTCGAGATATCTTGAAATTAGAGGGAATTGAAAAAGTCAAAGATGACGATATGGTCAAGATATTTGAAACAGAAGTTGTTACTCGCGGAATAATTCCTCAAAAATATCTTAGGATATTAAAAGAAATTGAAAAAGCAAAGTTGGATTACGATGCAAAGAAGCTCACTAAGACAGATTTAGAAAATGTAAGAAAAAATAGTAATGAATTTGTTAAATTTATGGTTGAGCACCTTCAACGAAAACGAGGACGAGAGTTAGAACGTGCAAAAATACGAGTTAAACATGGCAATCGTTATGGAGAAGTTATTTTGTTAAATGATATTGCTTTTATTATTCATGATATTGATCATGAAGAAAAAGAAATTTCAAAGGCAAAAATAAACCCTGATGGTAGTCTTGGGACAATAGAATCAACAACTCTGGAAGAATATGAAAAGCATCTTGTACAAATTGAGATTCCAGGAAAAGTCTTTATTAAAGAACCAATCTTTGAAAATTTGAAGAATATTTTCGGGAAGGATGTAGAAATCCTTTTAAATTATTGAGGATTGGTCATGATAAAGAAATCTATGGCTAAAAGATTAACAGGGTATGAATGGTTCCAGATACTTGCTCCTGGAGGGGCATTTGCACTTATAGGGGTTAGTTCGGTATTATGGAACGGTATGTTCAGTAAAGCAGAAGCGCTTATTCTGGTTGCCATAGGTTGTTTATGGTCGTATATTGAGCGCCTAAAAATAATCAATAATTTAAAAGATATTCAAATTTTAAAATATAGAAAATAATTATTAAGAGGGAATAACTCATGGTAAAGAAAATTCAGACAAAAAAATTAACAGTATATGACTGGTGTAAAATTCTTGGTGCAGCAGTATTTATCGGAGTAACAGGATCTCTTTTTGAATCGTATTATGGCACCAGTGGAGCAGTAGGGTATGCTTTCATGTTGATTGCTTGTTATATGGCATATTTTGAGCGAGTAAGAATTTTGAATAATCTTAAAAATTAAATATAATTTATTTTCTTCTTTTTTTATTGTTGACTTCAATCTCAGTTGAAATCTAAATAAGATATTGACAAATGCGCAATATATATTACATTTGGCGCATTTATTAATATCAATAACTGCATAAGATTTCAACTCTATTTGCAGTTATAGATATTTATATAAACCTGTTCTACGTTATATACAACAGTTCATCTGTATGATGGAGGTATTCAAAATGAAAGAAGGAAAAATGACTTTAATTGTAGTTTTGCTTGTTCTTGGATTAGTTATTGTTAGTGGATTATACGCTACAACATCAGGAACAACAGAAATGTATGATGAGACTATTACAGTTAGCGAGTCAGCTGAAAAAGAAGTAATGCCTGATGAAGGGCAAGTGTATATTGAAATAGAGACTAGAGCAGAGACTGCACAGGAAACAAAAAATCAAAATGCGCAGATTAATGAAAATGTTTTAAACGCTTTAATTGATTATGGTATTGCAAGTGAAGATATTGAAACAACATCATATTATTTGAATGAAGAAACGAAGTGGGATAGAGAAACAGAAGAATACATTATGACTGGGTATGTCCTCACAAATATTATTAAAGTAACAACAAGTGATATTGAAAATACAGGAGAAATAATTGATACAGCAGTTAATGCAGGAGCAACTGGTGTGAATAATGTCCAATTTACATTAAGCCAGGCAAGAGAAAGTGAACTTAAAGCAGAACTTCTTGCAGATGCAGCACAAAAAGCAAAGACAAAAGCAGAAGTTCTTGTCAATGCAGTTGGTGCAGAACTTGGTGAATTGAAAACAATGAGTGAATCAAGCTATTATAACCCAATGCCATGGTATGCTAAAAGTGCAGTAATGGATATGGCTGTTTCAGCAGAAAGTTATGATACATCAATTTCACCAGAGCAGTTGACTGTCAGTGCAACAGTAACATTGACATATGAGATTGATCAATAATTTTATTCATTTTTTCTTTTTTCTATTTTTCTTTTTTCTCTGTTAAGTTTTATTGTAAGGAGATAGTGCAAAAATATATAAACGAGAATCTCTTAAATCTCTCTATGGAAGAGCTTAATCCTGAACTTCTAGGAAGATTGCAGGGGTATTGTGAATGGGCAGCAGAAATGTCTTGGCATAAGCAACGCCAAAGTGCAGCAAAAAAAGGGTTTTTTGATACGCTTCAAAATCAGCAAAGCAAAGGATTTGATATAAATGCAGAAATTCTGGGAAAAGTATCAGCATTAGTACTACAAAAACAGGTTCCGTTTCATCAGCAGACTGTGCAGGTGCATGAAGATATTCATGAAACAATGACAGCGTTAAAAACATTATTTAAAGATATGCACACTGAATTGTTTGTTGAAGATGCAGCGTATGCAGTAGGGAAGATGCATGAGCATGCTGTAGTACTTCATGACACAGTCAGTAAGCAGGGGGCATTATTCAAAGCAATGGGCCATAAGACGTATGCTGATTATTTCTCTCAGATACTCTATTTGTATGATAAAGAAGGAGATACTGAAGAAAAATTAAAATTCTTTGCTACAGATGCCTTGAAAAGCACCCATATCATTCTTAAACATGTAAATGAAAATTATTTTGTGCGAATGAAGAAACTTGCAGTAGATTCTCAATACATTGAAGACCATCGTGAACTTTTTGTTGCAGTATATGCAGTAGGGTTGTGTAGCAGGGCTCTTGCGACATTGTATGGGTTGCCGCCAGATGATGTAAAAAAGACAGAAGATCTCTTCTTAAACAATATTATTCAAAAAACCTAAATACTCCGTCGGAAAATCAGAAACCTTTATATATCTCTTCTACTCAGAAATTACTTAGTTGAAATGAAATGTTTCAATGAATAGTTGAGGTGGTTAAAATAGCAGCAAAAAAAGTAGCTAAGGTAGGAGTTAAAAAGGAAAAAGGATATCTCTATTTTATTGATAAAAAGGGAAATGTCGCTCGAGCAAAAATGTCCCGTGGCAAGAATAAAAAAGGAAAAGCAAAACAGGATGTCGTTGCAAAAGTCGGCGTTAAAAAAGAAGCAGGATACTTATACTTTATAGATAAAGATGGAGATGTCGCTAGAGCAGCAATGGCTCGAAGATAAATTCTTATTTTTTTTTATTTTTTATTATCTATTTCTTAATGTAATTAAAATGTGGTTGTAAAATTGAGTTATCTTTATTAAACCCTATTATCATCTTTGGATAATGTCAGTGATTCATAAAGTATATTTAAAAGGCAAATTCTCCGGCTTATATGGTGCTGGTGCAATAGTTGTAGCTGCAAGAAATGAAGATTCTGAAATTGTTAAAGGAAGGTATTATCGGATCGATGAAGTAGTTGCAACAGATGTGGGTGCTTGTGGAAAAAATTTATTGGTTAAATTAGAAGGTGTTGAAGGAATGTATTCAAAAACTACATTCAGAGTTGATGGTGAATGTATGGACCGAATGAGATCAGATTCTTAAGATTACGAAGATTTAAAGTTCAAATTCATCAATAAAATCAAGAATAATTTTATATCGTTCAATATAGTTGAATCCTTTGTCTGTAAGAGTATAATACTTTCTTCCTTTGTTATCTATTGCTTCTCGAATAAATTCTTTTAAAAGTAACTCCGTAATATATTCAGTGAAATTTTGAGAAGACAAATTTGAATATCGTAACAATGGAGTAGGTTTAATGGAATTGTTATGTTTTTGTATAATCAATAAAATATCTTTGATAACCTCTAATTTGTCTCGTTTTGTCATTTTATTGTGTTTAATACCTTGTAAACGATAAACCCAAACAAGAATGCAGAAACACTGTATAAAATGTATCGTGCATAGAAAGAGTGCGAAGGACCTAATAAACTAATGTTAAGAATCCAAAATAAAAAAAGTAAAATATATACCACACGCAATTTGGAAAAATGCGCTTTTTTGTGAGGAGCAAGATACGTCATAGGAATTGCGATAAGAAAAAGAACAATTTGCGAAATTAAAAATATTTGAGGAGATCGTGTAAAAAAAACAAATAATGATATACAGAGGACAATTAAACAAAAAAGACCAATTTCTCGAGCAGTACTCCAATCTATTTTTTTCCAGATTGTGCTGTACGTTAAAAAGATAATTGCAAATGAGCTTGCGATGGAAAAAGGGATATACCCAAAAAAGAGAAGATGCATGTCTCCTTCACTTGCTATTAAAAAAAGCAAAGAAACAAAACGAAATAAATATGCAATACTAAAAAAAAGAAATGCTAACCTAAAATATTTAATTCCTTTGTGATGAGATAAATCATAAATTTCTTTTGTTTTCACATAAACAATAAGGCATAATACAATGACAAAGAGAGAATAACCTAGTTCAATTCCTGTGTCAACATAATTTAGTTCCATAAATGGCTGCATATGCATTTTTTTAGATATATCAGTATAGGTTTATAAAAAAGATGGATGTTTGATGTACATTTTTGTTTCTTCAGATATAAATAGTACACTAAACCATGCAGTTTGAATATATAGTCAAATAGGGAGTTAATGCTCAAATGAATAAAAAAGCTATAATAAGTTTAAAAGAAGTCTGGAAAATATACCAAATGGGCGCAGTTGAAGTTCCTGCATTGAAAGGAGTATCTGTTGACATTGAAGAAGGAGATTTTGTAGCAATTATTGGTGCATCTGGAAGTGGGAAATCAACAATGATGAATCTTGTGGGATGTTTGGATGTTCCTTCAAAAGGCGCTGTGTTTCTTGATTCGCAGAACATTTCTCATTTAAGTGAATCAGATATTGCAACGTTACGAGGAAAAACCATTGGATTTATTTTTCAGCAATATAATCTTATTCCTAGCTTGACTGCTTTTGCAAATGTCATATTGCCGTTAGAATTGCAGGAAATGAATGATGCTGATGCAAAAAAAAGAGTAGAATATGTACTAAAATTAGTTGGGTTACAGGAAAAAATGAATAGTTTTCCCAGTCAATTATCTGGGGGTCAACAACAAAGAGTTTCTATTGCCAGATGCCTTGCAACAAACCCAAAAGTAATTCTTGCAGATGAGCCAACAGGAGCATTAGACAGTGTTACTGGTCGAGAAGTTATTGAGATTCTTCAGCAATTATGGAAAAAAGAAAAAAAGACAATTATTATGGTTACTCATGATTTAGAACTTGCAAAATATGCGAGAACTCATATTATTTTAAAGGATGGAAATGTAATATCTATCACAAAAAATCAACATATGAAAGGTGAGGAAAAATGAAAAAAATGTTTATTATATTAAGTATAATGATTGTTTTATTTTTAAGCACAATCACATCTGCGTTTGCAGGTTCCGCATATTTTGAAACTAAAAATATTCTTGTAACGCTAGTGAATCAAGAACCATATCCTGCAGCTGCAGGAGAACTCGTGACTGTACGAGTAGGTATTGAAAATTGGGAGTCAGATGTGGTTGTCGATCAAGTCATAGAACTTGTTCCTGAATATCCCTTTGAAAAAGTACCA
>JBAZCJ010000091.1:0-5912 GCA_041671005.1 Candidatus Woesearchaeota archaeon
CTGGCATTTTGCCTTATTGTCAGTTACTTTTACTAAAAATGGATCCATTTTATGAATCATTATTTTTCATTATACTAATTTCATTTATGGTATTGTATATGATCTTTTTAATAACAGATTTAGACAACCCTTTTGATTATAGTGAAACAAGAATAGTAGGAAATGAAATTTCATTAAAACCAATAAACGATTTAATTATACGAGTTAATAAGAAAGGGAAATAAATATTAACGTAAAATTGATGTTTCTACTCTTATTAATGTATTATTAATATTATTATCCCAAGTATTTGTGTACGTCCTATCTGCCAATTCTAAAATAGCAGCATAAGGAACAATCATATTTAACTGCTGTTTATTGATATATGCCCAATTTTTAATTGTTGTCCAATCAGAAGGTTCTGTGTTTGCATTATTATCTGGAGTAACTGAAGAAGGATCAAACACCTGGACATATGAAGAATCAGGATTTAATCGCGTCCATACACCCGCAGATGTAAAGCCATCATATGCTTGATGAATATGTGGTTTGTCAATAACTGTCTGAACATGATCATACTCATTGAAAATAAGGATAACATGTAAATCTGAAGAAATTTCTTGATAATTATCAACTGTTTCTCTGAAGTCCCAAAGTTCTGCTGCTTCTTGAGGTGTTGCAACATTTTCTGGCCATGTTTCCTCTGTTAAAGCACCATTGTCCAAAAGCGCTTGCGTTAATTCTTTAGAATAAACTGTTTTACCGTACAGTGTAGGAGTATTAGGACCATGAATAAAATCAACACCTTCTTCTACAACATTATTATTATTAACATCAAAGTAAGGAATATGTTGTTCATCATCCCAACCTACAGAGGAATAATCAACAGCTAATGTTGTAGGTGAATAATCTTCAGGATAAACATAAAAGGGATTATAAACTGCGATATCATCGTTCCAATATCCAAAATCCATTGCTGAAACTGAAGAAGTTGTAGGATTTTCTCTGCCAACAAAATATGCTACATTAAGTTCATCAGAATATAAAGCAAGAACATTTGTTGCTGCAATTCCTGGGTGAGAAAATGCATATAATCCAACATTATTAGATAACGGAATTATATCACATAATTCTGAAAGATATTTTCCGTGATAATTAGGAATATCCCCAGACACAAATTTAATAACATCCCGCAATGCTTGAAGAGAATCTTCTCCACCATAATCAAATATTCCTTCACTTGAAACGCCGTGATCAGATTTTCCAGGCCACAAATAAGTAACATGAATAAAACCTTGTTCTGTAATCTCAATAAAGCTTGTATCAAAAACAGGTTCTTGAGGAGTAAAAAAAGTAGAGACATACACCAGAACTGGAGCACCTTCTAAGTATCGAGAACTTTTAGGTAATGTCACTTTAACTGCAATATTACCAATACCTTCAGAAGGGACATATGTAATAAAAGATGTCCCAGCTAATGCAGAAGATTGTTCTTCATAAACAAGCATTTCTGTTGAGCAATCTTCAGGACAAAGACCTTTTTGTTTTTCTATTGCATCACAAATACCATCCCCGCAAAAATCTTCAGGATTATCTTCTGAACAACTTATAGGAAAAATAAGAATAAACAATAAAATAATTAAAAAAATATGTTTCATAACTCAATAAGATAAAAGCAATTATAAAAACTTATTTGTTTGCATTATATTCCGCAATAATATCACGTGAAGTAACAATGCGAAAGTGTTCAGAAGCATACGCAACAATTGCTTCATAATTTTCCCATTGTTGATTCATTTCTTCTTCTGTAAAAAAGCGAAGATTTCCATCAGAAGCAGTAAGATCATAAGGAGAAGGTTTTACAATATAATGATCTCCTTGAAGATTTCTCCAGTACACTTGAGTCCATCCTGGAGATTCTGTGTAAAAATCATTCTCATGAGCAACAAAAAGACCATATCCTTGTGCACCTGCAAAAAGTTCTGAAGGATCAACAACACTATGAAGAGGATCTACTGGCCCTAACGATTGTCCATTTACAAAATAATTATATTTTTGATCTTGTTCTTCAATGCCAAATTGAGACGGCCGTGTCAATAATCCTGAGTCCCCAGTATCTAAAGTATCACCCATATGTTCACGAATATACATTTGTAGTCCCATTGATTTCAACACTTTTAACTCATCCTTTCTTAATGTAGGAGAATCTGCATTTAATCCTGCAACAATAGGAGCATAACCAATTTTTTCTTTAATGTACGAGTACCCTCCTGGGTGAGTATAATCAATCCCTCCTGTTGATAAATTAAGAGCATATATTTCATAATCAGTTAACTTTGCAATACGTTCAGATGAAGACATATTTTCTATTGCAGCAGAATATTGAGATGAACCAAAAATAACAGGATGTGGTTGTCGAATATGAAATGAAATAGTCATATTATCTTCAAGTAAACGTTGTAAAACTTCTGGATGATATTGTTCATAAGTCTTAAAAATAGGTTCTGTAAAGTAAAATTCAGCTTTAATGTTATACTTTTCAAAAATATCTAACAAATGTGTAAGAGTCTCTGCGCTTTCTTCAGGATTATACCAATCATGAACGTTTAGAATAAATGAAAATGCAGGACGAGTATCTTCAGTAATATTTGGTATGGGAGTTGCGGGAATAGGAGTGGTTACATCTTTTTCTTTACATGCAACAAGAAGGAAGAAAAAAACAACAAAGATAAATATTTTTTTCATAACATAAATTAAAAAAAAGAAGTTTAAAAACTTATCTACTAGTCATAATTTCAATAACATCTCGAGACTTTAAAATATGTTCTCTCCCAAGACTCATTTTTGTTTTAACATCTATAGCACGAACAAATTTATTTCCTATGTCTGTATGAATTTTAAATGCAAAATCAAGTGTTGTTGATTTAGGAGGAAGTAAAAAGCAATCCGGCAAACATCTTCCTTGTGAATCTACAAGATTATTTACTCCACCAGGAAATACTGCAATATATTTCAATAAATCAAAAACAGAAACATTCAACACCTGTTGAATTCCTGTAGATTTATGTTGAGAGAGTATATTTTTTCTAATAAAATCAAGTGCTTTAGTTTGTTTTTCAGAAAGTTTATCTGGAGAAATAACAGAAAAAACCGCGTCCCCAGGAATATAAGAAATTAATTCATGTTTTGATGCTTCTCGTAAAGCTAATTCTGCTTCTGCAGAGCAAGGAATAATTGTATATTCTGGAAATTGCTCTTTTAATCGCTGATAATTTTTTTCTGCACCAGGAACATCAATTTTATTTGCAGCAATAAGCATAGGCTTTGTATGTTTTCTAAAGTATGATGCAAGTTGCTTGAGCTGATCTTCATTCCAAGAAATCATTTTTTCAGGTTCTAAATGAAATTCTTTCATTGCAGCATCAACAAGAACTTCTGTAACGCGAACAGCAGATAATTGTTTTGCAATAGATTTACTTACTTTTGTTTTTTCTTGTTGAACTTGTCGAGTAAATTTTTCCCATCCACCTTTCATGATAGCAAGATACCACATGTCTAATTCAATTTCTAAAAAACGAATATCATTGCAAGGATCATAACTTAATGGTTCAACAGGTTCTCCATGAGCATTAACAGAACCAGACACATCAACAATGTGAATAAGAACATCTGCTTGATTAAGATCATTTAAGAACTGATTTCCTTTACCTTTCCCAAGATATGCTTCAGGAACTAATCCTGCAACATCAAGCATTTCAATAGGAACAAATCGCTGATGATGAAGACAATATCCTTCTCGAGGATTGCATTGTTTCTGAAAATCTTTGTCAACACAATCTAATCGCACATACCCCATAGCACGATTTGGTTTAATAGTAGTAAATGGATAATTAGCAATTTCAACATTTGCAAGAGTTGCTGCTTTAAAAAACGTTGATTTTCCCGCAGATGGTTTTCCAATAAGACCTACAAGCATTGTTTCACCAATAAGCAAGAAAAGGCCAGGCTATATTAAGTTTGTGGAAAGATTTATATTTCTGTAATCTAAAAAATTGCGTATGGACATTCATATTGGCTTTTTTCGAGCAAAAGCAGTTGGAGAATACTTTGATCTTAAAAGAACGTATAAAGATATCAGGTATTGGCTTATAGGTGAAGGATATTGTGCACCAGACACAACGAACTTCCCAGAGAGATACTTCTATTTAAGTGAAACACAGAAAGAAGGTAAACTCTTTTATGTTTGGTGGCGTCCAAAAAAAGGATTGGGTGTATTTAGTGGAGGATTAAAAGGCGGTAAAGGTGTTGAATTCTATAAAGCATTAAAAATCAATATGGTTGGATTACACTTTAAAGAAGCAGAAATTATGCACCAAGGAAAAAAGATTAAAGTACACAGAGGAACATTTGAAGTTATTGTCCATGCAACATTACATTTTGGTATGCCTTCATGGGAAACAGGAAATAATTTTGAAAAAGCATTATTTGAATTATTTTGGAAACGTATATACAAAAAAAGCATTGAAACCTATAAAAAAGAAGCATTAAATGATATGTATAAATTTCAAGCACACTTGAAAAAAATTATGGATATGGAAACGTGGAAACCTGAAGGAAAAACCTTTGAACCACACTTTGGTCTGCCAGAAACTGAGTTTTAAAGTATCAGAGATTTTACTTTATATTTTCTATATTTTACTAACTGTTTTTGACAAACTTTTTAAATCATGTATTTTTCTTTCTTCTATATGCCTCCGTAGCATAGTAGCTATTGCGGCGGTTTTGTATGTTGCAGAAATGCATCAAAAGAACCGCAGGTCGAGGGTGCAACTCCCTTCGGAGGCTTTCTTACATCCAGTATTAAAGCTCTCCAGAGGCTTCTACCTTCTGGTGCAAAGCCCATAAATTATAATATTAAAATATAAATAATTACAAATTATAAAAAAAATATTTCT
Source organism: Candidatus Woesearchaeota archaeon (assembly GCA_041671005.1). GTDB lineage: Archaea > Nanobdellota > Nanobdellia > Woesearchaeales > DSVV01 > JACRPI01. Next base: position 4,935 of record JBAZCJ010000091.1, read on the forward strand.
AGAAATAAAATCCAAATTATTTAAACAACCACTAAAAGATTTCTTATGGATTTCCACAAATTGTTAAATGATAATTAGTCCCAGTAGTAAGAGTAAATCCAGGAGTAGAACTAACACCTGCCCCATCGTTTATGTAATAAAGACCACTTGATTTAAACAAATTTGTACCTGTTCCACCAGCAGTTGAACTATTGACTGCAATAGTATGATAAGATCCTAAAGTACTTCCAACAAGTTCAGCACTAACACTCCATGGGAGTGCAGTAAAATCATAAACAGTAGAAAGAGAACAATTATGATAACTAACAGTAGTATAAAGGCCTGTAATAGGATCAGAAGATCCACCACAATCACTTGCATCAATAATAAATTCTGCAAAAGAACCATCATAATTCGCTGTAACTGGAAGATAAAATGCTGCTCCAAAAGAACCTAATTGAATAGTATCAACAGTTGTCATTTTTGAAGGAATTGATGTAGTTAATGATGTTCGAAAAGTACCATTAGTATAAATCCCAATTGTTGCACTTGATGCATCTGTTGCAAGATTATCACAAATGTCTGAAATAGTAATTGACTGAGAACTATCTGTTTCACTATCCCCTAAAGTACTTGAAGCAGTTACGTAAACCGTATGAATTCCAAGATCTAAACTTGGAGCATCAGCACGTGCATCAAAAGCTGCACTATATGTTGTTCCTGAAGATAATGTCATTGGTTCTGTAACACCATCAATTGTAGCTTCAATAGAAGAAGCATCAAGAGTACCACAACTTCCATTAGTAACATTTGCAGTTACAGTTACATCATGAGGAGTATTATTATTGTAAACAGTAGAATTACTAAGAGCAACATCTGCAATTGTAACAGAAGTACAAGTCACCTCAACAGTTTCACTAGAATCTGTAGATGAATTTCCTGCTGTATCTGTTGCAGTAAAGAGTAATGAATATATTCCTGTAGCAAATTCACTTCCAT
>JBAZCJ010000092.1:0-5813 GCA_041671005.1 Candidatus Woesearchaeota archaeon
AATAACAATAGGTACTGCAATGATTGGTGCAACAGTATTTAGTGCTGTAGGCGCAGATCTATCGAGTTACCCACAACCATTTGTAAAATCAGGAGTATTTAATGGTGAAATAGTAGTAGGTAATGATGCAAAAGTTGCGGATGTAGTAGGAGCAATTGATATTGCAGCTTCTCTTCAGTATGCAATGAAAGTGGCAGGAATGTCAGGTTCAGCTTCATCAGAAGGTGGAGTAATTACAGTAGAAACATCAGATGCAACTGTTGAAGGCGGAGTATTGATTGTAGATTCAGGAAATGATTTTAATTTAGGAGATACTCTATCAGGAGTAGCACCAAATGGAAAATTAACTGATAAAGAACTTCCAGACATGCTAGCAGATGGTATTGTTGTTGATGAAGATGACACAAATACTGAACTAGATTATGAACAAACTATCGAATTCCAAGCAGATGCATTAGCATTTAGTAGAGGAAGCGATATTGGTAATGAAGATGTTCCATCTTTGTATATTGGTACAAACAGTGGTTCAACATACGATGTTGTAATTAATCTAAAGGATGCAATGAATTTTTCCAAAATGGCGGATTCTGAAAAGATGACTCTACTAGGAAAAGAATACACTATTAAGCCAAATCAAGCGGCAACTGCAAGTGAATTAATTCTACTTGGTTCTGACAATACTGTATTGTTAAATCTAGGAGAATCAAAAACAATTGCAGGTGTTGAATACACTTTAGTTGGTGCAAATGGAGATAACAACAATGCTATCTTAAAAGTTGGATCATCACAAAAAACAGTTGTTGATGGAACTACATACACTATTGGTGGACAAGAAGTATATGTAAAATCACTTTACATAACAACTATCCCAACAACAAGTGCATCCGTTGAATTAATGGTAGGAAGCCAAGAACTTAAATTAAAAACAGGATCACAGTCAAGCGTAAAAGTAAATGATGTGACTGTTAAAGGCGTAACTGCAAATGTAACTGGCGGAGTAGGTGCAGCAAGTGAAATAAGATTTAGAGTAACACCATCAGATGTTTCAGATGCTAATAAATATCTAGAAATGGGAACTGAATTTGTAGATCCAATCTTCGGATTCAAGTTAGCATTTACAGGTTCTTCAGAAGAACTAGATGCAGCATCTAAATCAAAAGTTTCACTTGAAAGATCAGGTGATAATGTAGTATTGACTTTCACAAATGATGAAGGAGATGAATACTCATTAGATGTATACACTTGGAATAGTACAAACAATGTAGCTTTTGCAGAAAACTTTGTTGCTAGTGGATCCACAATTACTGGAGACGATAAAGAATTCGTTCTAGGAGATTCAACTGGTAAGAAAACATATGCATACAAAATAGTTGATTTTGATGAAGACATAGATAATAACAAAAATACATCTACAATCAAAGACTTGTCTACTGGAAAAGAGTATACTATAGAAGCAGCTGACTACGTTGGAGATTCAAATGTAACTGTTTCAGGTATTTCCTATAGCGGAAAAACAATTGCACTTGGTGGTACTCTATTATCATCATTCAAAATTGAAAATGAAGGTGTAGTTGCTTTAGATGTTCCAAGAAATACTACAGGTGGAGTAAATGGTGCATTTGTTAATGCAACAGTAACTTTTACTGAAGGAAACAAAGCTGAAGAAACAGAAGTACAAGCATTTGATGACAAAGCTGTAACAGTTCTTTTAGCTGATACAGATAGTGGAAGTACAAGTGAAAACTTAGGAATAAGTGGAGTAACTACTACTATGTCTACAACTGCAACTGACAAAGACGGAAATGTTGGTTACGTATTATCAGTATTCGGAACATATGCAGAATGGGATAAAGAAAATGGAAACACTTTCGACCTATACTATCCAAAAGATACAGAAGTTAAATATTTTGTATCAGTAGCAGCAGGAGAATCAACTTCCGCACAAGCAACTAAAGAATACAGCGAAGGAGATGTCCTAAAAGGAATCGGAACTATCAAAGCAATCACTGCAGGTTCTGTAACTGGTGGGTCATACAATATCAATAAAATAGCATTGCCATTAGCAAAGTTAGATATTGATACAACTTTAGGAAGCACTAACCAAATTATCGTTGGTGGTCCAGCTGTAAATAGATTAGCTGCTGAAGCAGTAGGAGTAACTTATCCAGCATATGGATTGTCATCCGGTCTTTTACAAGGCGCAGGAGAAGCTGTTATTAAGTTAGTTGAGCAAGGTTCAAAAGTAGCTATTGTTGTAGCAGGTTGGGAAGCAGAAGATACTCAAAGAGCAACAACTGTACTTGCAAACTATGCAAATTATGCAACTAAGTTAACAGGAGCAGAAGTTAAAGTAACAGGAACTATTTCAAGCCCAGTAATTTCGCTTGTTGTAGAAGAAGTTGCTGAAGCTGTAGCTGAAGAAGAAGTTGTAGCTGAATAAGTTAGCTAAAATAAAAAGGATAAAACCTTTTTTTTAATTTTTTATTTTTTTTTTTTTTTTTATATTTTTATTTTTCTATTTTCTCTCGTTTTGTTTTACAATATTGTGTTATTATTTATTATTTCTCGTTATTATTTCTTTGTCAGTATATACTTTACCTACTCTCACTACACAACTTTTATATATTGAGAATAATCATTATTTTTATAGATATTAAGTAAAGGGGTATGATAAAATGACATCAGATTTAAACGATTATGAATTTATAGATAAGAATAATATGCATCAAGAAATTAAGTCCTTCTCAGAATTTGTTTCTAAAGGTTATGATGTTGTTGTACCTTTAACAGTAGATTTAGCGCCAAAACATATTTTAGTTTGCGGTATGGGTGGTTCAGGAATTCCTGGAGATATATTAAAAAATTATCTTGATACAAAAGTTTTAATAGATGTTTCAAAAGATTATGAAGTGCCAAATTATGTTGATAAAGATACTTTAGTTTTTATTCTATCATATTCAGGAAATACGGAAGAAACATTAGAATGTTATAGATCGGCATATCAAAAGCGTGCAAAATGTGTTGTAATTTCTTCTGGCGGAAAAATAGAAGCTGTTGCAAAAGCAAGACACGATGATTTTATTAAAGTTCCTGCAGGTCATCAACCAAGAGCAGCGTTGCCTTTCCTATTTTTTGCAATGTTAAAAGTTCTCTCAGCAAATAAAATTATTGGTGACAAATCAAACGAAGTTAAAATGGTTATTGAATCATTAAATAAAGATTGGTTTGAAGATAATGCAAAAGATCTTGCATTAAAATTAAAAGATACAATTCCTGTAATTTACAGTTCTAAAAGATTGCATTCTGCTGCATTAAGATGGAAAACACAAATAAATGAAAATGCTAAAACTCCATGCTTTGTAAATGTTTTCTCAGAACTAAATCATAATGAAATATGCGGATACACAAAACCACAAGAGAAATATCATGTAATTATCTTAATAGACCAAGAAGATAATACTCAAATGAAAAAGAGAATGGATTTGACAAAAAATATAATTACGTCTGACAATTGTGAAGTTACTCAAATAAAAATTAGCGGAGATTCAAAACTTGCAAGAATATTTTCTGCAATATACTTAGGAGATTTCGCATCATTTTATCTTGCGATATTAAATGACGTAAATCCAACTCCTGTGGAAGTAATTGAGAAATTAAAGAAGAAACTAGGATGATTTTTCAAGGTTTGCACGAACTAGTTTTTTACCGGCAAGCATAACAGTATTCACTATTGATATTTAGTTCCAATCGGTGTTATTAATTAGTACAATTATTTGCATTATAAGTAAAGGCCGGTAAAAAAGTCTTAGAATATGTTTTTAGTTTTCTTTTATTTCTTTCTTGGCAATTCTTCTTTCTCGTCCGTAAGTATCTTGCAAAGAAAATTTTGCGGGTCGCACTGACTCGCATTTAGAACCGCAACTAGGACAAATTTCTTTCATAGAAAAAGTTTTACATTTTTCACATTGTAATATGTGTTTCATTTTGTCAAACTTCTTATGTTGTTTTTTGACCCTTTGTTTCTGCTTCAAACAATACTTCTGCTTTATTTTTTAAACTTTCAGTAAGTGAGTCTTTTATTAAATCGTATTGTGCTTCACCATCTTGAAAATCAGGTGCGTTAATAGAAATACTATATTTACCAGAACCGAGATATTTAATATCTGTTTTTTCATTTGACACTTTTTTAAATAATTCTATAAATGCGTTTCGTACTATTTCAGCACCATTCCCTTCGTGGCTTACGATACTTACAGATCTTTTTATTTCTACTTTTTCTGGTTTTATTCTCATTTTTATGTTTTCAAGTAGTTTATCGTGAATTTTTGGATCAGAAATAAAATCTTTCAATATGGATTCATTTTCAAGTGCGACTTCATTAAATAAATAATTAATCATGGGATATGATTGTAAAACTTTATACGATATTTGCGAATAAAGTGTTTTAAAATCAATAGAAAGTTGTTTTGCAGTAATTTCAATTATTTTTTCTGCACTTTCTTCATTTTTTATTTCCTCTAACTTTGCTCTTTTCTTATTAACTTGTGCTCGTCTTAGAGATAATTCAAATTGATTTCTGTCTGGTCTAATTCTAAGAATCATACATATTATTTTTTTCCCTTCAACAACAAATTCTCTTATGTTTCTTATTCTTCCCGGAGAAATTTCTGATATGTGAATCATTCCTGAAAGATTTCCGTATTCTTCCATTGTTACAAAAACACTGTGATTAACAATATTTTGGACAGTACAAAGAACATAATCTCCTTCTTTTGGTGGTGTTTTATATCTAAAAAGCATTTTTTACCTTTTTTATTGCTGATAATGTAAATAAAAAATTATAGAGAGATTTAATTTTTAAATCTCTTTATATTGGCGTTTAAATCGATTAATTATAAAATAAAAAAATTTAGTTTAATATTTCGATTATTCTTGATTTAACTTTAGCTTTTCCGCCTGTAGGCTCAACTAAAATTTTTCCGCATACAAGACAAAGAACTTTTGAACTTGCATTTCCAAAAACAATTTGTTCATTTTTACATTTAGCGCATCTTAATCGAATAAATTTACTGGTTGCAGTACGAACTTTTATCATGATTATTCACCTATATTTATACAAGCTCAACTTTCTTAGCACGGATTCCGTATGCTTGAGTACTTGCTTTTTTACAAACTAGACAAGTATATCTAAAGTCAGTTTTTTTTGTCATCTTCTTTCCCATCATCTTACGGTTTTTTACAGGTGGACGAGAGAATCTTCCGCAATTTCCCATTCCGATACCTTTACCTCGATGCTTTGCATGCTGTCTCGTTGTTCCTCCGTGTGACATTGGATGAACCGAAAACATAGTCTTGTTTTTTGAAAGTGTCACTTTGTGTGCTGTGTGCTTCTTACAAGTCTTGCACAATCTCTTAATTTCTTTTGGAATTTTCATATTTCTCCTCCTAAACTCTAAAATCCGGGCATGAAAATGTTCTTTAATTCTAAACAATTACATCCCAAAAATAGCATTATCTACGAAACACATTATGCTTCGTCACATTTTAACTATTTTAATTGTAATAATCATATTAAGGTTTAAAACAAATCACATCAATTGCTCTTTTTCCTCTAAAAACACCGCTTGATTCCTGTCAACAAGAATCTTTGCAATTTTTGTCGGTAAAGACACAGATTGTTCTTTTTCATATGGTCCGAATATTTCCATATTCTCGCCAACAAATTTTGAAACCTGTTTTGTGAACACGACTCTTCTTTTGTCTTGTTCTAAATCAATAGAATTTTGTGTGCTTTTAAATCTTTTGTTTCTTTC
>JBAZCJ010000093.1:0-5755 GCA_041671005.1 Candidatus Woesearchaeota archaeon
GCATCAACTTTATGAGAAGGAATTAATGTAATTCCTAAAATAAATAGGAGGGAAATAAAAAATAGATTTGATAATTTTTTCATATTAGATAAATAATAATTTATATTAATTAATTATATCATAATAAAGTTAAATTATACACAAAGTTAAAAACTTCTTAAAACAAATCCAAGATTAAACACTATTGTGTTTTAACATTATATAATTTTAAAATACACAAAAGTATGGCTTAAAATGTAATTTAGAAAAATATTTACAGAAGTAAAAATAATTTTATAATTAATTACAACTTATACTTGAATCCACTGTAATATCTGAATTAGAAGGGGTAACACAATAGTTAGTAGATGAATAGTACATACCACTAGAATCCTGAGGTCCAGTCTCGTAAAAAGCATAAGGTGAACAAGTTTGCCCTTTTGAAATATAAGCTGTTACATTACCAGTTATAGGATAATCACGAGGACTTTCAAGTGTATATGATATATCAAAAGATTCATTTTTTTCTGCTGGTAAATCTAAACAGAGGCCATAATCTATACCATTAGGATGACCAGGTAAGTAGAATCCATATGAAACTAAATTTTGATATGAAATATGGTTGCCAACTACTGGATCCGGAGCCGTACATTCAATAGTATAAGTTGTTGTCGATGTTGGATAAACTACAAAACCAGTTGAACTAGAAAGAGCAACAGATGATCCATTATATGTACAAGAAGTAGCTCCAGATGAACTCCACGTTATTGTTGAAGAACCTCCTTTGTTTATTGTGGAAGGTTTAGCAAATACATTTACAGTTATTGCAGCATCAACTTTATGAGAAGGAATTAATGTAATTCCTAAAATAAATAGGAGGGAAATAAAAAATAGATTTGATAATTTTTTCATATTAGATAAATAATAATTTATATTAATTAATTAATTATAACATAAATTCTATATCTTTGTATATAAAAACGAAAAATCACCATCCTGCCGAAGTAAAATGATGATTTTTATTATCACAGATTGTTTAATTTAATGGGGTAAAAATGACCTTAATGCTACCCTTTTCTTTAACTTTAGGATCCGCATTTTGTACATCGTACTTAGCAGACCTAATTTGAATTAAGTTCACTTCTTCCAATTCTGTAGACTCCCCTGCCATATTTAAGATTGCAGGAGTTTTTGTCTCATCAATTGACCATAGATAACCAGGACCATCCCCGATTATTTTCTTTGCCACATCATCGTAGATAGTATAGCTACCATCTGGTGAAAATGAGTAAATTTGTTGGGTTTCTCCTTTTACTCCCCATAACTTGTATCGGGACCAAGACCCATCTAAGTCTTTGATAAGCAAAGAATCTACTTTCCACTTCGTCTGAACGAAGTACCATGATAAACTTTTTTCAAAAGTTGCCTTGATCTTGTAATCATCTGCAATACTTTTTGATACATTATAGCTATCTGATGTTAATGGCACATCATTTCCATTTACAGAAATGATACTAGGATTTTTGAATCCAAAATCCGGAATCAATGAAACACTAGCATTTGAGCCTTTCACATATTGAGCCGTAGAAGGACTAATCTTACCATTTTCAGCAATTGCTGAAACAGTATATTTAGTAGGGGCAGGAATTGGTGGGTTATCCACCAGCTCGTCTTTACACCCTATAAATAAAACAAGGATGAAAAGAAAAGCTCCATAAAGAAAGTTTTTCTTTTTCATGTTATTTATTTAAGATTATTTTTATAATAAAACTTCATATATATTATCTGACTTATTTTGGCGTGTGTCAATAGACGCTTGTGGATAAGTCTTAATTTTAATGAATTTAGAGCCAAAAGCTTCGCTTTTGGCTCTAAATTCATTATTTTACACAGAAAATATTATTATTTACATAGAGACGGGTCATTCTTCGAGGTTATACCTGCCACATTTGTTTTACTTGGATTATCACTATCATTTGATCCTGAAATTATGTAATACACTCCAGATGCTCCTTGAACAAGAGTGCCTGTTTGCCAAGAACCAGCAGATGCGTAGTATTCAGCAGCAACATTCGCATAATTACAAGGTGATAGTTGGTAGTAAACCATACCATTAGTACAACGAATAGTATAAGTTGTTGTTGTGTCTGGAGTGACTTCAAAACCAGTTGAACTAGAAAGAGCAACAGGTGATCCATTATATGTACAAGAAGTAGCTCCAGATGAACTCCACGTTATTGTTGAAGAACCTCCTTTGTTTATTGTGGTAGGTTTGGCTGTTACACTTACAGTTACAGCAGATGCCTCTACTTTAAATAAATAAATAAATAAAACTGAAATAAATAAAACTGAAATAAAAAATAAATTAGATATTTTTTTCATATTTTTACAACTAAGTAAATAATAATTTATACACTAGTTAATAATATCACAGATTTATAATTACAACCATTGGTAAATTGATTTACAAAACGAACAAAACCACCAATTGTAATAATTAGTGGTTTTATCTTATTTTACCTGAATGTGCTTATTTTAGATGGCTAAATTTTTCCTTGATTTGTCCATCATTTTTCAAAGTAGTGTCATCATACACATCATCTTTGGAAATATTTAAAGAATCATTGTCAAGTTTGTCAATTTTCCAGATTGTACCTCCCCAATTAAGAGTAGCAGGTTTCTTGGTCTCATCAATTGACCAATCACCATCACCTTTTAATTCACCGTTGATATATGAATTATATCTCTTATTAGACAAAAACACATCTAAAAATTGATTTTCTCCCGACTTCCCCCAGAGTTGATAATGACTCCAAGTCCCGTTTTGTTCTCTAATCAAAAGAGAATCTTGTTTCCATTTTCCTTGCTCAATATACCAATCCAAGGTTTTTTTGCAGAAAATTTCAACTTTATAATCATCATTAACGTTTACAAAATTATATGTATTTTTATCCCAAATAATTTTTTCACCGTTTATGATTAAATAATCAACCTTAAGTCCTAAATCAGGAATTAAGTAGAGGATGAAATCATCCCCCTCTGAGACTTCTTTCATTAGTGGATTTGCAGTTCCGCCTGAAGTTGATACAACTTCAATCTTGTACTTTTTATTATCCAATCCAAGAAAATCACAAGATGTTGCTACAACAAACAGAATGGTTGCTAAAGACAAAGTAATCAGAATCTTTTTCATAATATTTGTTTTTATGTTTATGTTCATTTATTATTCTTCTTCTATATTATTAAACTTAATTTCGATTGTGTCAATAGCAAGGGATTAATAATTATTGTTCTATTCATTTAAGCTAAATACTAAAGATATTTATTCCTACTCCCACTTTTTCATAGTTTTTATCGTACAAAATCATCTTTTTTAAAGATATATAATATAGAGACATTCCGTATTTTATTGAGTAACATATAAATCAAAAACACAATAACAAAAAGTAGGTGTGGGAGTTGACTAATCAATATTCATAAGGTAGCATTATATATGTAAGGCCTGTCATCGAACCGGGCTTTTATTTTTACCAAATGTCGTATCTGGTAAAATACAATTTAATAGTAAGTAAAACTTAATAAAAAACGAATTCTAGTTTTATCAATTTTTAATTTGTAATTCTTAATTCGTAATTATATATACATGTTAGACCTTAAAACAATGAAGTCTGCATTAGAGCAACTCGAACAGGAACGAAAAATTCCTCGCGAAAAAATAATTGACGCAATCGAGCAAGCCCTTGCAGCTGCTTATAAAAAAGATTACGGGAAAAAAGGCCAGATCATCCGTAACAAGATAGACATAGAAACTGGTGTTATGGAATTTTATCAAGTCAAAATAGTTGTAGATGATTCTCTCGTCCGTATGACAAAAGAAGATGAGGATGAGGAAGAAATAGCAGAAGATGATAATCGTGTTCGTTTCAATGAAGAACATCACATCCTATTAGAAGACGCAAAAAAAATAAAAAATGGTGTAAAACTTGAAGAAGAAATAATCTTCCCCCTTGAAAATAAAAATGATTACGGGCGTATCGCTGCACAGACTGCAAAACAAGTTATTATTCAAAAAATTCGCGAAGCAGAACGCAGTGCAATAGTAGATGAATACGGGAGCAAAGAAGGAGAAATTGTAAATGGGATTGTTCAGAAAATTGAACGTGGAATAGTTTACATCGACTTCAATCGCGCCACAGGAATAATTTTACCCGAAGAACAAATACCTGGAGAATTCTATAGACATGGAGATAGAATAAAAGCTTATCTTTATTCTGTTGAAGAAACTCCTCGTGGTGTAAATCTAAAACTTTCTCGTACTCATCCTCAGCTTATTGAAGGATTATTTGCAATGGAAGCTCCAGAAATAGCATCGGGTGTTGTAGAGATAAAATCCATTGCACGTGAAGCTGGAGCAAGATCAAAAATTGCAGTCTACTCAAATGATGAACACGTGGATCCAGTTGGTTCATGTGTTGGGCAAAAAGGAGTAAGAGTTTCTACTGTAATGAACGAACTCAATGGTGAAAAAATAGATATTATTCCATGGTCTGGAGATCCTGCTACATATATAGCAAGTGCAATCTCTCCAGCAAATGTTTTGGATATTCAAGTATTTGAACAAGAACACAAAGCCTCAATTGAAGTTGCAGTAGACCAACTTTCACTAGCAATTGGTAAGGGAGGACAAAATGTTCGTCTTGCCGCCAAACTTACAGGATGGAGAATTGATATTAAAGGTATGGAGGCTTCTGCAATCACTAATGGTGAAAATGCAGATGATGATGTTTTGGATGATGGTATTGTTGATGATGGCACAAATTAGTGAATAGGTTCTAGTTACTAGTGATTAGTAATTGGAACAAAAAATTGAAAATTTTATTAATTAATATTAATTCTACTAGTCCCTAATCACTAGGTACTAGTAACTAATCTTATATGAATCCATTTATTATTTTTGCTCTTATAAGTTCTATAATTGCAATCGTATACGGTCTATTTTTAATTAGAGTTGTATTAAAGAAAGGTACAGGTGATGCAAAGATGCAAGCAATTGCAAAAGCAATTCAAGAAGGTGCTAGTGCTTACTTAAATCGTCAATACAAAACAATCGGGGTTATAGCTGCTGTTCTATTCCTTATCATCGGCTTCGTGCCAATGCTTGGATGGACAATGGCTATCAGTTTCATTTTCGGAGCAATTCTTTCTGCTGTAGCAGGATACATCGGTATGAACGTTTCAGTTCGTGCAAATGTCCGCACTACAGAAGAAGCAAAGAAGGGTTTGAAGGAAGCTCTTTCTCTCGCTTTCAAGGGTGGTACAGTAACAGGACTTCTAGTTGTTGGTTTAGCACTTTTAGGAGTTACAGTTTTTTACATGATTACAGGAGATGTTAAATCTCTTATTGGACTTTCATTCGGAGCAAGTTTGATTTCAGTTTTCGCTCGTCTTGGAGGAGGAATATTCACAAAAGCTGCTGACGTAGGAGCTGACCTTGTAGGTAAAGTTGAGGCTGGAATTCCAGAAGATGATCCTCGTAACCCTGCAGTTATCGCCGACAACGTCGGAGACAACGTAGGAGACTGTGCAGGTATGGCCGCTGACTTGTTCGAAACATATGCCGTAACTTCAGTTGCAACAATGCTTCTTGGCTCACTTATGTTCGCAGGTTTTGGAAATGCAATAATCTACCCTCTAGCTCTTGGTGGAGTTGCAATAATTTCTTCAATCATTGGTACATGGTTTGTCACACTTGGAAAAAATAAAAATATCATGGGTG
>JBAZCJ010000094.1:0-5642 GCA_041671005.1 Candidatus Woesearchaeota archaeon
TTATTCTTGCAATTGTTGCAGTTCATTTGAAAACGAAAGGGAAGCTTGACAAAGATACAGTTATAACAACAGTTATGGCAAATTCAGGATTTGATGAAGCAATGAAAGAGAATGGTATTACAGTTGTTCGAACAGCAGTGGGAGACAGATATGTTGTAGAAGAAATGCACAAAAATAGTTATACTTTAGGTGGTGAACAATCGGGTCATATTGTATTTGGGAAGCATGCAACAACTGGTGATGGGACATTGACTGCATTGCAGATACTTAGTATTATGCACCAAACTAAAAAAACATTAAGTGAATTAGCTAAAATTATGTCTGTGTATCCCCAAATAATTCTCAATATTCTTGTCAAAGAAAAAAAACCATTAGAAAAAATGCCGCGAATACAAACCGCAATACAACATATAGAGAAAGAAATAAAAGGCAGAGTGTTTGTCCGTTATTCAGGAACACAAAATATGTGTCGTATTATGATCGAAGGAAAAAGCAAGGATCAAATTACAAAAAGTGCAGAAGAACTTGCAAAAATAATAAAAGAGGAATTAGGAATATGAATCAAGCAGTTGTTCTTGTTGCGGGTCAGAGTACGCGAACATTCCCATTAACAGTAACAAGACCAAAAGCATTGTTATCAATAGCAAATAAGCCAATTCTTGCATATATTTTGGATGCATTAAATGAATGTGTCAAAGAAGTTATTCTTGTTGTAAATTATAAAAAAGAAATGATTGAAAAAACATTTGGTACACAATATAAAAAACTTTCATTGCGTTATGTTGTGCAAAATCAGACAAAAGGAACTGGTCATGCAGTACAGCAAGTAGAACAATATATTGGTACTGAACCATTTTTAGTTATTGTGGGGGATGATTATTTTGATGCTGCAGATATCATAAAAATGGCTTCGAAAAATAATGCGATTCTTGCGCAGCAATGTGATAATACTAAAGATTACGGTGTTTTGTCAGTCCATAATAATTTGTTAAACACTATTGAAGAAAAACCAAAAAAACCAAAATCAAACTATGTAAATACTGGATGTTATGTTTTTAATAAAGATATTTTCCCTTTTTTAAAAAAAATCAAAAAATCAAAGAGAAAAGAATATGAACTTGTGGATGCGGTTACAATGTTGACAAAGCAAAAACCAATGGAAGTTGTACAGACAAAACATTGGCAACCAATTACGTATCCGTGGCATTTGTTGGATGCAAATAAAAAAATTCTTGAAAAAATTAAATTTAAAAGTGAAGGAAAGATTGAACCTGGCGTTACAATTCATGGTTCAGTTGTTGTGGGGAAAGGGACTCTTGTACGTTCTGGTTCTTACATTGAAGGTCCTGTAATGATAGGAGAAAATTGTACCATTGGTCCTAACTGTTATCTTCGTGGGGCAACAACAATAGGTAATCATGTTAAAATCGGGAATGCAGTAGAAGTAAAAAATTCTGTTATAGGGGATTATACAAATATAAGTCACTTGTCTTATATAGGAGATTCAGTTCTTGGTGAAAAAGTAAATTGTGGTGCAGGTACTATCGCTGCAAATTTACGCCATGATAATGCAACAATTAAATCTGAAGTTTCAAGTATGCTTATTGATTCAGGTAGGAGAAAACTAGGAACTATTATAGGAGATAATGTTCATACAGGTATTCATACGTCTATTTATCCTGGAAGAAAGTTGTGGCCATCTACAATAACTACTCCAGGAGAAGCAGTAAAAAAAGATAACACGAATTAAGTTCACGAAATTGTAACGTTGGTAATTAATTCAATTTTACAATACAAAATAAACAGAGATGACAGGGATGAGGGGCGATGATTAAAGGAGTAATTTTTGATATGGGTGGTGTTATTGTTGACTCTGAAGAGTTGCATGAGCACTGTGAAAAGGAAGTTTTGAAACAATATAATGTTCTATTAACTCCAGAAATTCTTCAAGAAGTTAAGGGCATGCGTGATAAAGAAACGTTTCGATATTATAGTAATCGGTTTGATATTCAGGAGCATCCTGATGTCATGTCTCAAAAAAAGATGGAAATATTTATGAAACTTATGCAGAAAAAAATGCGTATGTATCCCGGGTTTAAAGATCTTGCAAAACAATGTAAAAATAAGTTTAAAGTTGGTCTTGTAACATCTTCCTCAAAACAAAGTGTAAGTACAATTCTCAAACATTTTGATATTAAACATTTGTTTGATGCAATAGTTACTGCAGAAGACGTTGAACTCGCAAAACCATATCCTGAACCCTATGTCAAAATTGCAGAAAAGCTTCATGTAAAGGCAAATCAATGTTTAGTGATAGAAGATGCAATTCATGGAATTACTTCTGCAAAAACAGCAGGTGCAAAATGTATTGCAATAACAAACACATTTACAAAAAGTCAGTTAAAAGAAACAAGTGCCGATTACATTATTAAAAGTTTACGAGAATTAAATATTGAAACAATTAAAAAGATGTGAATATATTACTAATAACCATATTACTACTTATATATTCAGTGAATTCCAAAATATTTTAAAAAATATGTCTTAACCTGATTAATGATGTTTTTAAAGCTTATGGAATAAGAATATGAAGCATACTTGCAAAAGGTATTAATAAGTGTTAAGGAGAATATAATTATGTACATATATATACATGTAAGGTGAAATAATGTGCGGAATCATAGGTATTATTCAAAAAAATAAATTTTCAGTGAAAAAAAGATTGTTGAAATCACTAAAAAGACTAGAATATAGGGGGTATGATTCTGTAGGTTTTGCAACAAAAGAAGGTATAATTAAAAAGCAGATTGGGAGTATTTCTAATTTTATTGATCAATGTAATGTTGATTTTGAAACAACAGTTAGTATTGCGCATACACGGTGGGCAACTCATGGTGGAGTTACACAACTGAATGCACATCCGCATATTAATACTGATGCAACCATTTTTGTGGTTCATAATGGAATTATTGAAAATTATCAGGAAATAAAAGCACAGCTTCAAAAAAAAGGGATGGTGTTTCTTTCTCAGACAGATACAGAAATTATTCCTCATTATTTTGAAGACAAGATTAAAAGTGGTAAAACAATTCCGCAGGCAATTGTACAATTCATGAATGAGGTCCATGGGACTTATTCAGTAGTATTATTTGAAAAAGGGAAAGATGTGTTGTATGCACTTAAAAAAGACTCACCATTGGCAATAGGTATTCTTAAAGAAGGGTTTATGTTAGGATCTGACATTTATGCATTCAGTGATGAAACAAATAAAGCAATATTCTTTGAAGATAATGAGTATGCAATTCTCACGCCAGAAGAATATCAGTTTTATAATAAAAAAGGAGATAAAATATCAAAAAACGTACAACAATTTGAGTGGGAATCAATTGATGAAACAACAATGAAGTTTGAGCACTACATGATTAAAGAGATTAAAGAACAACCAGCAGTGGCAAGGCGTCTTCTCACTTCGTTTGAAACAATACAAAAAGAAAAATTACAAAAGTTTGTTGAACTGATTAAAAAGTATAAAAAAATTATTTTTGTTGCTTCTGGAACTAGTTATCATGCAGCACTCGTTGGGTGTATTCTTTTAACGAAGTTAGGATATAACGCGAGAGCAAATATTGCGTCAGAAATTGAAACATTTGTTCATTTTGACAGTGATTCATTAGTTATTGCAATTTCTCAAAGTGGAGAAACTATGGATGTTATTATGCCTTTAAAGAAAGCAAAAGTAGACGGTGCAAAAATTGTTTCAATTGTTAATGTTCCTTATTCAACAATTCAACGATTGAGTGATTTGTATTTAGAAGTGCTTGCAGGTCAAGAAGTATGTGTTGCATCTACAAAAGCATATACCAATCAAGTGATTACGCTTTTAACAATTGCGTATCAATTAGGGTATAACAGTACAGAGTTAAATAAAATTCCTGAGCGGATTGAGCAGACAATAGATCATAATGAAGAACAGATTAAAAAAATTGCAAAACTAGTTCAAAATAAAAAAGATATTTTTGTTCTTGGAAGAGGAATATCTTATCCAATGGCACGTGAAATTGCATTAAAATTTAAAGAAGTTTCTTATGTGCATGCAGAAGGAATGATGGCAGGAGAATTAAAGCATGGGACAATTGCCTTGATTGAGCAAGGAACACCAGTCATTGCGTTAATTCCAAATAAAAATCCAGAAATGCTTTCTTCCACAAAAGAGGTAGAAGCTCGTGGTGCAGCAGTGTTTGCGATTATTAATGAGCAGTTGCAGTCCCAGTATACAGAATTACTTGTTCCAAAAAGTGATGTAGCAGAATTTGCTATTTATTCATGCATTGTAGGTCATTTGTTGAGTTATTACGTTGCAAAGTTGAATGGATTGGAGATAGACAAACCAAGAAATCTTGCAAAAAGTGTAACTGTTTTGTAGTTCTCCACAACACATAAATACAGGAACTTGTCTTAATAATAGTATGAAACAACAGTTAGCAGGCATAGAACTTTTGAGAGTTGTTAAAGAATTACAAGTACTTAAAGGAGGTAAGATTAATCAAATTTATGTTGATAGAGAAAAAAAAGAAATGTTATTTGAAATATATGTTTCTAATCAAGGGAGACAATTATTGCGAATTATTTTTCCATCATTTATTTTTCTTGCATCTGTAAAACCAGAAAGTCCTACAAAACCAGATGGTTATTGCCTGTACCTTAGAAAGTATTTGAAAAATAGTAGGGTTCTGAATATTGAACAAATGGGTGCTGAACGTATTCTTTGTATAACTGTTGAAGCACATGATATAACAAAAACAGAATACGTTCCTGTGATATACAAAATGTATATTGAATTATTTAGTAAAGGAAATTTTATTTTTACTAATGAGCAGGATATGATCCTTTCTCCATTAGAAATACAAGAATGGTCTGGTCGTTTTATTAAAGCAAAAGAGCAGTATATTTATCCTCGTCAAGAATATAATGTGTTTAAAATGAGTGAAAAAGATTTTGAAAAAGCATTAAAGCAAAGCGATAAAGATACTCTTGTGACAACTCTTGCAGTTAATTTTGGGTTAGGAGGTACGTATGCTGAAGAGATTTGTGAACGAGCAGGAGTTCAAAAAAATATTAAACCTGCAGAGGAAGGTAAAAAAGTATACGCGGGATTTCAGAACATGCTTCATGACATACAGAATGGTACTGCAGTTATTGTTTTAAACAATACTGTACAAGAGGATGTTTTTCCATGTTCTTTAAAAAAATATCCTTTAACACATCCATATATTTCATTTATGGAAGCACTTGATTATTATTTTAGTCCGTTGGTTATGCAAAAAGAAAAAAAAGAACAGATTTCTAAACAAGATAAAATTAAAGTAAAACTTATGACAATGATTGCAAGTCAAGAAAAACAGATTGTAGTTTGTCAAAAAGAGTATGAACGTAATCAAGAGTTAGGGGAAAAAATATATCATAATTATCAAGTGATCGATGAAATTTTTAAAAAATTTGAAGAAGCTAGACGTACTAAATCTTGGGATGAAATTAAAAAATCAATAAAAAATAGCAAATATATTAAAGGGATTAATGAAAAAGATAAAGAAATTACTATTGATATTTAATTATTTTCTATATTGATAATTTTGTTGTTGGGG
>JBAZCJ010000095.1:0-5564 GCA_041671005.1 Candidatus Woesearchaeota archaeon
AGCATCCATATATGCCTGTTGCATCATTTCATTAGCATACATCCGTTTAATACGTTCAGCAAGTGCAACAACAGCATCAACTTTTTTCTCGCCAGCTTCATCAGCAATAATTTCAAGTCCATCAGGAGTAGTATCAAGAGCATCTTTTTTCAATGCATCAACAAGTAAAGTCAACAGAGGTACAGAAACAGGAGAATCATGCTGTAAAGAATTGTGAACAGGAGCATGATTATCTTCTTTTACATTTATTTTTTTCTCTTGTGTAAATTGTTTTTTTTGAACTGCATTTAATTTAGCTAAAGCAGATATTTCTGTTAAAAGAGATTCAGTAAGTCGAGAAAATGAGATCTCTTCCCCCTTATTTTTCATAGAGACAAATGTTTCTTTTCTGTTTATATACTTTATGCATATGATTTCTGTAAAAATAAATTTGTTATTTGTGCAAAATTCTGTAAAGATATTTATACAACTTCCACTTTTAACTTCTTATGGCAAAACAAATAGAAGATAATAAAGGCATAACTGCAAAGAAAGAAGAGAACATGCCTGAATGGTACGAACAGGTTATTCTCAAAAGTGAATTAGCAGAACATGCACCCATCAAAGGTTGTATGGTTATTAGGCCAGCAGGATATGCAATCTGGCAAACGATCCAAGATTATTTTAATGCTGTCTTAAAAAATTACAATGTCAAAAATGCATATTTTCCAATGTTTATTCCAGAATCTTTTTTTCAAAGAGAAGCAAGTCATGCAAAAGGATTCAAGGCAGAAGTAGCATGGGTTGAACCAAAAACAGAAGATGGCCAACGCTATGCAATTCGCCCAACATCTGAAACAATTATGTATGATGCGTATTCTCATTGGATTCGAAGCTGGCGGGATTTACCATTGAGAATAAATCAATGGTGCAATATCTGCCGATGGGAAGTACAAGATTGCAAATTATTTCTTAGATCGCGAGAATTTCTCTGGCAAGAAGGTCATTGCGTATATGAAACAGAAGAAGAATGTGACACAGAAGCAAAACAAATGATGCAAGAATACAAAAAACTTGCAGAGGAACTTCTTGCAGTTCCAGTAATTATTGGCAAAAAAACTGAAAACGAAAAATTTGCTGGTGCAAAAACAACATATACAATGGAATCCATCATGCCAGATGGCAAAGGATTACAAATGGGTACAAGCCATAACCTTGGTCAAGGATTTGCAAAAGCATTTGGAATTAGCTATAAAGGAAAAGAAATGAATGATTGTACCCCTTGGCAAAATTCGTGGGGATTTTCCACACGACTTATAGGTGCAGTTGTCATGATGCATAGCGATAATAAAGGGCTTGTACTTCCGCCAAAAATTGCTGCAACACAAGTAATCATCGTTCCTATTTTATTTGAAGATACAAAAGAAAAAGTTATGAAAGCAGCAAAAAATCTTGCAATGGATTTACAAAAAATTGGTATTCGTACATATGTCGATGAACGAACAGAATACAGCCCAGGATGGAAGTTCAACGAATGGGAAATGAAAGGTGTTCCTGTGCGAATAGAAATAGGTCCAAAAGATTTGGAAAAACAGCATTGTGTTGTTGTCAGAAGAGACTTTGGTAAAAAAGAATTTGTGATGTTAGATGCCATAAAAAAAGAAATGCCAAAAACTCTAGAAACAATGCACCATGACTTATTTGAAAAAGCACAAAAACATATACAAAACAGTATTGTGCATGCATCAAACTGGCAGGAATTCCTTGATGCAATTAAAAATAAGAAGATGGTACGAGTATTTTTCCATGAATCTGAAGAGTTTGAAGCAGAAATCAAAGAAAAAACACAAGGAGTTACAACTCGATGCATACCATTTGATGCACAAGATGCAAAAGGAAAAAAATGTTTCTATTCTGGAAAACCTGCAACAATAGAAGTCTTGTTTGCAAAGAATTATTAATTTTTTATTTTTGTTTTACTTTCTTATTATCATCAGATCCATCTAATTCTTCATATTTATCCCAGTTTAATAAAAGCCCAGACTCTAATTGAATGTATTTTAATGATTTAACTAAATATTGAAATTCATCGTCAATCTCTTTAAGAAATTCATCATTCAATTTTATAATACATTCTTTCCCTTTCCAATAACCTTTAAATTCATGATGATAGCTTTCTCTAAGATTATGTGCAAACTTGTTTCTAGCTGTAATAAAATTTTTTAATCTATAAGGTAATGCATCAAACTTTTTTTCAAACTTATTGTTTTCGTGCAATTTAAGAAATAAAAACATATCAGTTTTTGGGCCCATTGGTTTAGCAGAAAGTATCTTTTCTCTAAATTGAATATTTTTCTTTTTTGTTTCTTTTGAAAAATAATTTGAGATGATATCATCTAAAATATAGTCTATTTGAAGAGCCATTTCAATAATCTCTCCTCTAAATTTTTTCATAATATCAACTCCAGTCATAATGGAATTATCTATTTTCTCTTCAAAATCTTCATTCATAACATATAGAAATTAAAATAAGTATATTAAATTATAGTAAAGATAATTCTATTTCAATCTCTCAATCATGTCTTCTTCCAAAAAATGCATTGTTCCCGGAACAATTAAACAATGCAATGGTTTACCAAAATCAAATTTTAACAATTCTTCAACCGTACCTGCTTTAATGCATTGGCCATCAGAACCAACTCGTGCAATTCCAACACATAATGTTTCTTTAACAAAAACATTTTCTTTTCGTTTTTCTTCAATATTTAAAAGAATCTGAAGTGCTTCATTAACTGTCATGAATTTTTGTTTGTCAAATTTAATATCGAGCAATACTAATGTATGCAAACCACTTTTTTTATTTTCTTTAATAACTTCATATGCTGTTTCTGGAAAAAAAGCTTCTTCAGGATATGGAACAGATGTTGTTTTACCGAATTTATACAACTGCAAACCTGTAACACCAACAGCAGTAAGGACAGATGCATTATTTGTTATAGTAACGTTAATACATAATTCTTTTGCACGTAAAACTAAATCAAGATGTGTTGTTGCAGAGAAAGGATCCCCAATGACTAAGAATGCAACATCATGTGTCTTTGCATTTTCAATAATTTCATTATCATTCCCTTCAACCATTTCTCTATGTGCAAGAATCAATTGTTTATTGTAAAATTTAGCCAAATCATGCCAACTGCAATTTAATCTAGATGTATAGCATTCAACATACACAATGTCTGCTTTCTGAACTAATTCAAGACCTTTAACAGTAATATCTTTTTCATTATCTAAGCCAATACCTATGATGTGTAATACCATAATTAGAGAAAAATGTATATGCCTTTTAAAATCTTACTTTAGATTCACTATTTAATGATAACTTTTATAAATTTATGTCTTAACCTAATGCTCCATGGAGTTAGAAACTAGATTAAAAGGCTTTCATTTAGGCGGCTCTATATATCTAGAAGATGAAGTTATTACAGCTCGACCAGATGAAGAAAACTGGTTAGAACAAAGATTAATAGGAACTATGTATCGAAAACCTTTAGTAGTTATTGGGCCAAGACAAAGTGGAAAAAGTACTCTTCTTAAACGAATGACAAAAAAAATCCAAGAAGAAGGCTCTGCATGTGCATACGTTTCTCTAGAAGAATTAAGAGGATTACCAGAAGATGAACTTGGAAAAAGAGTCTGGCCTTTAGTTGGAAGACAAGTTGTAAAACAAATTCCACAATTAAAAGGAGTTAATACACGAAATCAATATTGTGACTGGGAATTATTTTCTACATTAGGAGACTTAACAGAATCTGGAAAAATACGAAATCCAGTAATATTCTTTGATGAATTCAGTTACGTAGCATTACATTGTGGTAACTGGTTTGGAAGTTTAAGAGGAAAATACGAAACAAGTGCACTAAACTGTAAAATTGTTTTAACAGATAGAGCTCATCCAACTCAATACCCTTCACATGGATGTTCTCCGTTTAATATTACTGAAGTAATGCTTTTAGGAGATTTTAGAGAAGAAAATTCTCAAGATTTATTAGAAAAATGTGCTAATTTAAATGGAGTTACTCTTACAACAGAACACACACATAAGTTACATGAACTAACAAAAGGACAAACATATTTAACACAAATTGCAGGGTATAGATTAGTTGCAGAAACTCTTGTTCAAAACAGAAGATCTCCTAATTCAGAAGATGTAAACACAGTAATAGAATCTATGAATCAAGATGCCAGAGCAGGAAATATGGACATTTACTCAACACTTGCTGAATATTTAAAATCTGGTTCACAAGAAGGAATTAAATTAAGTCAAGGTACAAAAGAAAAATTAAGAAATATAGTGGAAACTGGAAGAAAATATCCATTTATTTTAAATGGAGACACAGGAGTTTTGGTTACATTAGGTTTTGTCACTCCAGAATCTCGTACATATGAAAGAGGAGAATGGAGAATGACAGGAAACGTTTGTATAAGAAATCCATTATATAAATTATTTTTAAGAAATCACACAGATCTTCTTTGGTAATTTTTAAGATTATAATAATTATTACTTATTTCTTTTCTAAACCATATAATCACCCTGCTCGCTAAACACGATATGCATGTATTGAATTAATGTAAAAACAAATAACAAGAAAGAAATCAATAACATAACAAAAACATTTGAGAAAAAAAATAAAACCCCTAATGGGGGGCCTTCATGGACTGTTAGTTGGGGGTAGGAACATGAAGGCCAAGAATGTATCACACAAAAATTGTGTGTGACTTGGACTTCAATGCATAATCTCTATACCTAACTCATCATTGAACACAGGCTGTTCTTTCTTCACAGACATGCGTTGCTGATCTTTGCCAACGATCCATGGAGATTTAACACCTGTCATGATGGTCATTACAGTAATTTTTCCTTTCATTTCATCTGAAATACGTGTTCCCCAAATGCAGTTTGCGTTATCATCCATACTTTCTGTGACAAGCTCACCAATTTGGTTGACTTCTTCCAAAGTCATATCAGGACCACCTGAAATGTGAATAAGTGCGCCTGTTGCTCCTTCATAACTTACTTCTAACAATGGATTTGACAATGCACCGCGTACAGCTTCTTCTACTCTATTATTTGTGTCAGAAGCACCAACGCCGATAACTGCAACGCCACCATTAGTCATAATTGCTTTAACGTCAGCAAAATCAAGGTTAACAAGTGAAGGGGTTGAAATTGTTTCCACTATTCCCTTAATCATTACTGCGACAAGTTCATTTGCAACAGCAAATGCCTGTTGAATTGGCAAGTTACCTGCAATCTGAACTAATCTATTATTATCAATAACAATAACAGTATCTGCAGTTGCGCGCAACTGTTCCAAACCAAATTCTGCTTTTTCCACTCGTGCTCGTTCAATTCTAAATGGCATGGTAACAGTACCGATAACAATTGAACCAAGATCCTTTGCTACTTTTGCAACAATTGGCGCTGATCCTGTTCCTGTTCCACCGCCCATTCCAGCACAGACAAAAACCATGTCTGCTCCGTTAAGGCATTCTTTAATTTCTTGAATAGATTCCTTTGCTGCTTC
>JBAZCJ010000096.1:0-5452 GCA_041671005.1 Candidatus Woesearchaeota archaeon
TGGGGCATCGTATCAAGAAGCAGCACAGAATTCTGCACTTAACATGAAAAAAATGCAGACTCTTCTTATTACAGGAAGTCTTCCCGTTAAATTAAATGTAGTTAAAGTCGATACTATTTCTCCTGCGGTTGGAGAAGAATTTATTAAAAATATTATGCTTGTTATGATTTATGCTATTCTTGCAGTTGGAGTTGTATTAGGAATTCGATATAAACATATTTCGATTGTTGCTTTAATTATGTTTACTATGATTGCAGAAGTTATTATTATTTTAGGACTTGCATCGTTTATTGGATGGAATCTTGATTTGGTTTCAATAGCAGGGATTCTTGTTGCTGTTGGAACAGGTGTTGATGATCAAATTGTCATTACCGATGAAGTTTTTGGTAGGAAACGAAAAGAATTAATCTTAAGTTGGAAAGAAAAACTTACACGTGCATTTGTTGTTATTATGGCTGCATATTTTACTACAGTTGTTGCAATGCTTCCATTATTTTGGGCTGGTGCAGGTGCATTGAAAGGATTTGCATTAACAAGTATTTTTGGAGTTACTATTGGTGTTTTCATTACGAGACCTGCATTTGCAGTTGCTGTTGAGGCAGTTCTTAAAAAAGACGGTGACGAATGAAAACACATCCTCTTGCAATTATTTCTGTGATGCTTGCAACATTGCTGACTGCAACGGGTCAATTTCTTTTTAAACTTGGTACAGTAAACATGGCTTTAGATTTTGGGCTTTTGCATAATTGGTATCTTATTGCAGGGTTTGTAATTTATGGAATTAGTGCAGTGATTCTTGTGATTTCTTTAAAATATGGAGAGTTATCTGTTTTATATCCTATAATTGCATTCAGTTTTGTCTGGGTTAACATTATTTCTTTTGAATTGCTTGGGGAACAATTGACTACACTTAAATGGGCTGGCGTGAGTTTGATTATTATTGGTGTGAGTTGTATAGGATTTGGCAGTAGAAAAATGGAACAAGGTGAACACACATGACGTCACTTTTTGCAATAGTTCTTGTACTTGTAGCTACTGTTATTGGCGCATTTGGTGCATTATTTTTGAAATATGGTGCTGAAAAATTAACTCGTACAAACAAATGGACATTTATTAACAGCCGATTAATTATTGGTGTTTTTTTGTATGGGATAAGTAGTATTCTTTTTCTTATTGCATTAAAAGATGGAGAATTATCTGTACTTTATCCTCTTACTTCATTATCATATGTTTGGATTAGCTTATTATCAATTAAAATGCTTAATGAGAAAATGAATTTTTTTAAATGGTTAGGAATTGCTGCAATACTTATTGGTGTTTCATTAATTGGATTTGGCAGTTGAGGTGATTATTATGGCTGATACAATTGTATTATCTTTGGGTGGTTCACTTATTTATCCGCAGGAGATTGATGTTGAATATTTAAAAAAATTTAGACAATTAATTCTTGGATACATTAACAAAGGCATGAAATTTGGAATTATTTGTGGAGGAGGTTATATTTGCAGAGAATACATTAAAAAAGCAAATGAGATTTTGCCGTTACAAACTATACAAAATGATACTATTGGGATTTTAACAACTCGTGCAAATGCTCAACTTATTCGTGAAATATTCTCAGATGTTGCATACAAAGATGTTATTATTGATTATAGCAAGAAAATTAAAACAGATAACCCCTTGATTATTGGTGCAGGATGGCAGCCAGGATGCAGTACTGATAAAGATGCAGTGTTGCTTGCAGAAAAACTTGGAGCAAAAACAATCATTAATATGACTAATGTTGATTATGTTTACACAAAAGATCCACGGAAATTTGCAGATGCAAAACCAATCACGAAAACAACATGGAAGGAATTTAAAGTAATTGTTGGCGGTGAATGGAAAGCAGGTATGAACTTACCTTTTGATCCTGTTGCTGCGGCACTTGCTGAAAAAAATAAATTTAAAGTTATAATTATTAATGGTAAACCTTTGAATAATCTTGAAAATTATCTTTCTGGGAAAGAGTTTAAAGGAAGTGTGATAGAATGAAAAAGGAAGTTCTTGTTTCAGGGAATTTTTTGGTAAATTGTTTTTTTATTGTGTCTGCTCTTTTGATTATTCCTCAGTATCTTTTTTATAGTTCTATTTATTTTATGTATTTTCTTGAAGGACTTTTTTCTGGAAAAGTCAATTTTTTTGAATTTCTTTTTTATTCATTTCCAGAGTCTCTTTACTTTGTTTTAACTCCATTCTTATTGTATTTTATCATTCAGGGTATATTTTTTTTTACTAGAAAAAAACCTATTCATAAATCTGTTATTTTTGTAATTTTTTTAATGATCTGTGGGATTCTTTTTCTCATTGCAACATTCTCTTTTTGGGATCTGTTTGTACAAGGACTTACAGGATTTTTAGGAATTCAATCATATTTAGGACAGACTATTTCCGTTTACATTTTTTCTATGCTTTATTTTTTTACACTTTGTTTCGCAACAATAAGTAGTTTTCTCTTATCTTGGGTATATGGAAGAAACAATTAATTCTTTCATTATATTTCTAATCAATAACCATTATTTTTATAAATCCATCCATATTCCATACTTCCATTATTAACGGAGGATGAAACTATGGCAGTTGTTGGATTTACATTTACAAAAATGGTTGCAGAGAGAAAGTCAGATGTTCGAGAAAAAGTTAATATTAGCAATAATATCACAGTGACTAATGTTGAAATGTCAGATCTTCCTTTTGGTCAACAAAAACAAGAAGCATTGAAAATTAATTTCTTATTTGTTTCATCATTTGAACCAGTTATTGGAAGTATTGAATTACATGGTAATTTGTTGTATACTGGTGAAGCAAAAGAACTTAAAGAGATTGCAAAGAATTGGGGTAAGGATAAAAAATTACCTTCGGAAGTTATGAAATATGTCTTGAGTGCAATGATGAATAAATGTAATATTCAAGCATTGATTCTCAGTAGAGATGTTGCATTACCTCCACCAGTTCCACTGCCACGTATCAGTGTTCGCTGATTTTTTATAATTATTCTATTTTTTTAATTTTGTTTTTATTCATAAAGTATATAAATTCACAAAATAGTTTAGGTCTATAAGAGGAGCGACATATGGCAATAAAAATCATCAAACTTAAAGTTGCAGAGGCAATTCAGGATGATGTTAATAAAGGAATTGTCCGTGTAGATTCTTCATTTATGCATGATTTAGGTATTCGTTCTGGGGATATTGTAGAAATTAAAGGGGAACGAGTTTGTTATGCAATTGCTGATAGAGCTTTTCCAGGAGATATTGGACTTAACATTATTCGCATGGATGGTATTACTCGACGTAATGCAAAAACCGGTATTGGTGAATCTGTTGAAGTAAAAAAAGGAGCAGTTAAAGAAGCAAAACGAGTTATTATTGCACCTGCGCAGAAAGGAATTGTTGTTCGTGCATCACCTGCTTTGTTTAAACAAGGATTACTTGGAAGAGTTGTTATGAAAGGAGATATTGTTTCTCTTGGTGGTACAACACGACGACGAAATATGATGAGTTCATCTCCTTTTTTTAATAATGATATTTTTTCAGCATTTGAAGAAGGACTTCCTGGTTTTGGTTT
Source organism: Candidatus Woesearchaeota archaeon (assembly GCA_041671005.1). GTDB lineage: Archaea > Nanobdellota > Nanobdellia > Woesearchaeales > DSVV01 > JACRPI01. The sequence goes on from JBAZCJ010000096.1 coordinate 3,607, forward strand.
TGGTGATATTAAATTTGTTGTTGTTGATACAGATCCTAAACAGGTCGTTATTATTTCTGATATGACGGAAGTTCGTTTTAATGCAGAGGCAGTTGAATTTGATGAGGAAAAAATTCTTGATGTTACATATGAAGATGTGGGTGGTTTGACAGATGAAATTAAAAAAGTCAGAGAAATGGTCGAACTCCCATTAAAACATCCTGAAATTTTTGAACGGTTAGGCATTGAACCTCCAAAAGGAGTTTTACTTCATGGTCCTCCAGGAACTGGAAAAACATTGCTCGCAAAAGCTGTTGCTAATGAGACAAATTCTCATTTTATTTTAATTAATGGACCAGAAATTATGAGTAAATTTTATGGTCAAAGTGAACAAAATCTTCGAAAGAAATTTGAGGATGCAGAAAAAAATGCACCTTCTATTATTTTTATTGATGAAATTGATGCAATTGCTACTAAACGAGAAGATAGCCATGGTGAAGTGGAGAGAAGAGTTGTTGCACAATTGCTTGCATTAATGGATGGGTTGAAATCTCGAGGAAAAGTTGTTGTCATTGCTGCAACAAATATTCCAGATGCGATTGATTCTGCATTGCGTAGACCAGGACGATTTGATCGAGAAATAGAATTAGGTGTTCCTGGAAAAGAAGCACGATTGAATATATTAAAAATTCATACACGAAACATGCCCCTTACAAAAGATTTTGATCTTAAAAGAATTGCAGATATTACTCATGGTTTTGTTGGTGCTGATCTTGCATCATTAACAAAGGAATCTGCAATGGTTGTTTTAAGACGATTATTACCTGAATTGAAATTGAAAGAAGATGAACCTATTCCTAAGGAATTTCTTGAAAAACTTAAAATTAGTCAAGATGATTTTATGGAAGCATTAAAGACAGTTAGGCCAAGCGCAATGCGTGAAGTGCTTGTAGAAATTCCTAACATTACTTGGGATGATGTAGGAGGTCTTGTTGAAGTGAAACAAGAACTTAAAGAGGCAGTAGAGTGGCCTTTGAAATTTCCTGAGTCATTCTCAACTCTTGGTGTAAAACCTCCTCAAGGTATTTTATTATATGGTCCTCCAGGAACTGGAAAGACATTGATGGCTAAAGCAGTTGCAAAACAATGTGAAGCAAATTTTATTCTTGTTAAAGGACCAGAATTGCTTAGTAAATGGGTTGGTGAAAGTGAAAAAGCAGTTCGGAAAGTCTTTAAACGTGCACGACAAACAAGTCCTACAATTATATTTTTTGATGAAATTGATTCTCTTGCTCCAAAACGAGGTATGAGTTCAGATAGTAATGTGACAGAACGTGTTGTTAATCAATTGTTAACTGAAATGGATGGGCTTGAAGATCTTACAAACGTTGTTGTTATTGCAGCAACAAATAGACCAGACATTTTAGATACTGCTTTATTGCGACCTGGTAGGTTTGATAGAATTATTCTAGTTCCTGTTCCAGATATTGATGCGCGAAAAGCTATTTTTGCTGTACATACAAAACCTATGCCTCTTGCATCTGATGTTGATATAGATTATCTTGCAGAACAAACAGAAGGATATGTTGGTGCGGACATTGAATCAGTCTGTAGAGAAGCAGCAATATTTGTTCTTCGAGAAGATATTAAAGCAAAAAAAGTGACAAAACAAGCATTTGAAAAAGCATTGGGAAAAGTTAAACAATCTGTGACAAAAGAGATTGAAGAAATGTATAAACAAATGCAAGATTATTTTAAACAAGCACATGCAAAACAGATGGAAAAAGATAAACCATTATATTACGGATAAATTATTATGTTATGCTTTATTATATTACTCTTTTGCTTTCTGCCATAATTCTTCGAA
>JBAZCJ010000097.1:0-5335 GCA_041671005.1 Candidatus Woesearchaeota archaeon
TAATGAATTAATTATATCTCCAAGCCCAGATAAAATTATTAAAAAAAATGTTTCTATTGTTTAAAATAATTATTCCACATGCACTAAAATCAAAGAAATATTATCTGAAAGAGTTCGTCGAGTAGCGTTACCAACAATGTATGCTTGATTGACTAGTTCAGAAGCACATGATTCAAGTTGAGAACATATTCCTGAATAATCTTGTTGAGTATTAATCCGTCCAATTCTTCCAAAAATAGTTTCTTCTGATAAAACACCCAGACCATCAGTCCAAAGTCCATAAGTAACTCCAGAACCATAATCATCTCGTTGAACACCTCTAACAATATCAAGACCCTTATGATGACCTAAAAAATGTGTTAATCTATTTTTAGGAGATAAATCAGGTTCAGTTAATACTCCTCTCCTTTGAGTTCTGTGATTATAAAAACCACATAACGAATCTCCATGATGATAAATATCAATTCCTTCATTAATAAATTCAAGTGCAACTGCAGTTGTTGAAGGAGGATTTCTAATATCTTCAAGTAAATCTTCAAGAATGGAACTAATCCCTCCACTGCCAACAAATACCTGACGCAGATCAATAAGACCACGCTTTGAATCAACTATTAATCGATCTAACTTTGAAACAATAACATCAGATAAACCCTCAACACCATCAATATTTTCATTATCAATATAATCATTTAATCTTACCTTTAATTCATCCATTACCTGAGGATTATCTCTGTTAGCATACAATGCAAAAATGTACGATCCAACGTGACTACAAAATTCACCGCCAGAAGGAACAGAAAGCCCATCAAGAACTGCAAATAAATTTTCACAAACAACTAAACTATCCTCATTTTTACTTTTATCTCCTTGATGAGTAATCGCCGTAACATGAATTCGCCGTTCACCAAATAAATAAGACTGAGAAAAAGATTCAACTTTTTTTTGTCTTGAAGGAAGGTATAACAAAGTCATATCCAAAGAAAGAGATATTAGTTTATAAAAGTTAAAGAGAATTTACTGATTAACCATTATCTCTTTAACACTTTTCACGTGAACGTCTTTTTCAGAATATAATTCAAATAAATCTTCAAGATCAGATTTAATTTCTTCAAATTCATGAACATGGAAAATAATTCCAATAACTTGACCAGATTCTGCACGTATTAAAGCATCTGCAATATCATTAACAGTTGCAGGAGTTCCTTGAAATATTTGATCTTCAGTTTGACCAAATTTTTTATGAGTTAATTGTGTAACACTATGCCCTGAGATCATTATAGGAGTAAGTGTACTTAAAATATCCCCATTTGCAGTGCCTTCTACATCATACAAAATTCCATCTGGATAATCATATTGTTCATCTGCTTCTTTTGCAATTCCACCTGTTACCACTTGACCTGATGCAGGTAATTGATTAAGTAAGTTCATCATATCTTCAATTGTTCCAATATATTCACGATTTGATTCATATCCTGATTTGTCAGTATATCCATTCCATAATGATCCATAACTTGGACCATGATGATGAACGCCAATTTCATGTCCATTTGCTTCCCATGTTCGCACTTCAGTTAATTTATCATTTTCAAGAATATATGTTGCCCATTGCGGATTAAAAAGAAGTGTTAATTTGAAGTTATATTGATCTGCAAAAGCAACTAAATCCTCTAACATTGACCAATATTCTTCAGGTTCTTCTGTTGTTTTTGCATTTTCACCTGGTTCGCAATGAATAACAATGAATGCATCTGGAATATAATTCGAATCAATAGAAACTTCTTGTGTATCAGATAAAGGTACTGTTTCATCAGAATTATTATTTACATTTTGATCTGCAGGTACATAGCCTTCACAAATTTTCTGTTCAATAACAGATATTGTGCCATCTGCGTTAAGATCACAATCTTTATCTTCAGAACAAGAAATGAGAAAGACTAGAAAAATAATAATAACCAAACTAACAAGAACATACTTTTTCATAGAATTATTGTGATAAAGAAAGTATTTATGTTTTACTATTTTTAATACAATTAATTATGCAGCTTGTTTCTCTTTACTTAACCGCCTCATATCTTTTCGAGCAGAAGCTGCAGCAATAACATCTGAATTACAAGAGAGCATACAATAATTTGTAATTTCAGAAGCACGTCTTTTTTTAACAGCATATGCTTCTTGAAGTTCTGTTAATGGAATCCCAGTTTTTTCAGAAATATGTTGAAGAGATCGCTCTGATGGAATCATATCTTCTAAAGAAGGTGCTTCATGTTTAACACTAAATCCACTCAAATACCGACGCATATTTTCAACCCCGTAAACAGCATAAGTTGAATAAAAAGACTGTGCAGGATCTTTTTTCCAATACAAAGTATCTCCTTCAGAATGGTGATAATAAATGCTAATACAGTATCTATTCCTTTTTTTGCACTAATCACATAATCCCCTTTTGACAGAATATCTTCCCCTGTTGGAACATTCAATTCAAACGAATTTGGAGGTTCAAGAAAAGCTATAGGAACTGGGGGTAAAGCAACTGTACCATATAATTCAAACGGAATATTGTATAATCGTTTTGTATGTGGACGTTCTTGTTCATGAATAATACGACATAATTCTTCATCTAACCTAGATTTATCACGTCTATCCTCAAATCTTCTTGAACCAAATGAATAAGGATTATGACCAACTCCATCCACAGAAGAATCAAAATTTCCAATAGTTGTTTCAAAGAAAGGCATTGCGTGTATAATTCCCCATGCCTCTTTCAATAATTCAAAATCTGTGAGAGGCCTGTTAGTATGTGCAGCAACTTCTTGTGCCATTATTTTATAATACTGTGTTTCTTCAGAAACATTAATACCCATAAAAGTGATATATCGCGGTCGAACTTTTCCTAAAACCTCTGCAGTTTCATGAACATGTTCAGCAGATAACCAGTTACCCCCTAATCCTAAAATAATCATAACAGAAAGATCTAGTTCATATTCTCTGGCCATTTCTCCCATAGTCACAACATCCTGTGAAGTAACTCCTTTTCGCACATAATCTAAAACTGATGTAGCACCACTTTCAATACCAACATAACAAAGATCAACGCCTGTGAGATCGTCTAATCCTTGAGCACCATAATTTAATAGGGATCGTGTTCTTCCATAAACTGAAAGTCTTCGAGGGTCATTTTTTGTATGTTTCAAAAACTGATTACGAGTATAAGCAACATAATGTTGAAGTACGTCATGAGAAAGTTCAAAAGAATCTCCTCCTCCGAGGAATAGTCTTTCTAATCCTCTTGCTAAATCACTTTTTTTACCTACCCGTGCAAAAACTTCATTTACATGAGCTTCATATTCTTGAGATTTTTTAACTAAATGAGTAACATCATCGTATCCTTCACAAAATGTACATCGTTTCCAAGGACAACCAATAACTGGTTCTAATCTAAGAACATGAGACAATCGTTCAGATGGAGGAGAAAATTGATCAGGTGTAGAGTACAAAGATCTATCTGCATAAAGCTCTTGAAGTGAAGCTACTTGAATAATTGCCATCTTATTAAGAAAGTAAAAACCATTTATAAAATTAATATAAAATTTCCCATTTTTCAAAAAACTATATAAACCTCCATTTGTAAACAAATCTCATGACAATAACAATAACACTTCCAGACAATACTAAAAAAACATTCAAAAAAGGTACGACACCGCTAGATATTGCAAAAACAATTAGCGAAGGCCTTGCACGAGCAACAGTTGCTGCAAAAGTCAATGACATTCTTGTTGATGCAACAGAAGAATTAACAAAAGATTGTACGTTAAAACTGATAACATTCAAAGATCCTGAAGGAGTAGAAGTATTCCGCCATAGTTCTGCACATTTATTGGCACATGCAGTCACTGAATTATACCCTGACGCAAAATTAACAATAGGTCCAGTTGTTGAAGAAGGATTTTACTATGATATTGACACAGAACCATTAACCCAAGAAGACCTTAATAAAATTGAAATACGTATGAATGAAATTGTCAACAAAAAAATAGAACTTAAAAAATGTATAGTGCCAAAAAAAGAAGCACTAAAAATGTTTGAAAACAACAAGTATAAACTTGAATTAATTAATGAGATTCCTGACCACACTGTCACCATTTATCAACAAGAAGAATTTATGGATTTATGTAGAGGTCCGCATGTACCAAACACAGGAATGCTTAAAGCAATCAAGCTTACAAAAATAGCAGGTGCCTATTGGCGAGGAGATGCAAAAAATAAACAACTGCAAAGAATTTATGGTATCAGTTTTCCAGATAAAAAAGATTTAAAAGAATATCTTCACAGACTTGAAGAAGCATTAAAAAGAGATCATCGAAAACTTGGAAGAGAAATGGATCTTATCAGTTTCCATGAAGAATCTCCAGGTGCAGCATTTTTCCATCCTAAAGGAACAGTCATATTTAATGAACTTCAAAAATTTATTAGAGAAGAATATTGGAAACGAGATTTCAGGGAAGTTGTTACACCATTAATGTATGATAAATCATTATGGCAGACATCTGGTCATTGGGATCATTACAAAGAAAATATGTTTACATTTACAGTAGATGGCAAAGAAGTTTCTCTTAAACCAATGAACTGCCCATCACATTGCCTTCTCTACAAAACAGATTTAAAAAGTTACAAAGACCTCCCATTACGAATTGCAGATTTCGCAGCATTGCATAGAAATGAATTGCGTGGAGTTCTTGGTGGCTTAACCAGAGTCAGAAAGTTCAATCAAGATGATGCACATATTTTCTGTGCGCTTGAACAATTAGATAAAGAACTTGACGATGCAATTGATTTTGCAAAGCGTGTATATTCTGAAATATTTCATTTTGAATATCGCATTGAACTTTCAACACGACCTGAAAAATCAATGGGAACAAAAGAACAATGGGATAAAGCTGAAAATGCATTAAAAACTGCACTTGAAAAAAATAATATCCCTTACACAATTAATGCCGGAGATGGAGCATTCTACGGTCCAAAAATAGATTTGCATATTAAAGATTGTATAGGAAGAAGCTGGCAATTATCAACAATACAAGTTGACTTTCAATTGCCACTGCGATTTGAATTAAGTTACGATGGCCAAGATGGGAAAAAGCATACACCTATTATGATTCACAGAGCAGTATTAGGAACACTTGATAGATTTATGGGAATTATTATAGAACATTATGCAGGAAAATTCCCATTATGGTTAAGTCCAGTGCAGGTAAAAATCCTTCCACTTGCTGATAGATTTAATGAGTATGCAGATACTGTAAGAAAAAAACTTCATAATGCACATATTCGTGTAGAA
>JBAZCJ010000098.1:0-5281 GCA_041671005.1 Candidatus Woesearchaeota archaeon
CTACAAAAATTGCATGTTCTCCATCGAATGATTTTTCAAGTTCTTTATCGATTGCTTTTTCTACTTTTTTTACAGTCCCGATATTATTCTTCAATTTTTGTTCTAATGTATTTACTGATAACATCATCACAATCACCTTCATCTTCCTACAGCGCCTGCTTTTTTCTTGTCAAACGGTTGAAACTGAAAATATCTTTCTTCACGCTGATTGTAAATTTCAGTTACTTGCCAACCTAAATTTCTATATTTGTTTAATAGCAATTGTCTGTAATCTTTTCCTAGTGCTTCATAACCTTTAGGTGTTGCAAAAACTGCTACACCTTTGTTAAAACGATCTTCTAAATTTAGGTCGATTTCATTTTCTACTTCTGTTCCAAGCGGTGCTTCTTTTTGTAATAACATTTCTTCAAGCTCTTTTGGTCCGATTGCCATTTTAATCACCTTCATCAATATTAAATTTTGAATAATATTTTTCATACATCATACTCTCGTTTTAGATCTTGTAATCTTTCTTCGAGTTGTTTTTGTTATTTAGCTAATCCTTTTTGTTTTTCTTGAATTTTTGATTTTTCAAAATCAAACGCATTTTTTCTCAAAAACATCATCCGAAGTAATATACATCAATTTTGATTCTTCGTACAAAAAAACATCGCCAAAGTACGCTTTAACATCATCAAGTTTTCCTGCGACAACACCGCAAAACATTCCTGCGTCTCGGCCTTTGTCTCTTAACACATAAATTGTTTCTTGTTTCATTGTAATCACCATCATCGTTATTTGTGTTTTATTTCGTTTGTTATTGTTGAATCAACACTAACTTTGTTCTAAATATAACTTATCGCACAAAGCGTCAGAAGCGAAGTTTCCCTCGCTTCTGCATTTTTTAAGTTTAGTAGTTATTCGTACTTAATGTATAATATACACTAACTAATATATAAATATTATGATACTTTGGAATATATATTTATAAACAAATAGACGAAATCGCAATAAAAGCCCTAAAAACAATATTTAACAAACAAAACATTAACCTTTAATAAACAATCTATCAACTAAGCTTTTTGCCTTCATAAATCTTGTATTATAATCTCCGCCAACAGATACAAATTCAATTCCTCGTTCTTTATACATCAATTTTAATAAATCATTATTTTTTCTTCTTTGTTCTTCTTCTCCTGCAAATCTTGTACCGTCAGCAACCCATTTCACATCTGGCTCTAAATAAATCATTAAATCGTATTTTTGTCTTTTAATTATTTCTTCAATCAAACTTGATTTTTCTTTCATATACATGTCTAAGTAATATTGCGTAATTACTGCCTCACTATCTACAAAAAGTAATTTATTGCTTTCTCTTGATTTTGTTTCCTGTAAAAGTGCATGTTCCATTGCAACTTGGTTAAACATATCAAACGTTAATTGATTTTTATGAAGCTCCGTATAATTTCTTCCAACTTCATGTACAAAATTAGTGTTATAAAATTTTGAAAGCTTTTTTACTAATGTTGATTTACCACAACTTTCAGTTCCAACTATTGCAACTCTTTTTGTAAAAAAAGATCTAACGCACTGTGGAAGCATATCCCAATGTGAATAAATATCCTTTCTCATTTTAGTTGCAGAAATATTAACAGTATTTCTCGTATTATCTACAACTATATGTTTTGAAGTAGGATAATATTTTTTAAAAAGTTCCTCATACGAATTTTCTGAACTAAAAACGTAATCAATTGGTTTTCCAATTGCTTGTTTTATCATTTTTGCTCCTGCTTCCCAATCATAGTTATGATCCCATTGGTCATCCTCAATATGAACTAATTCAATATTCTCAAGATTGTTTAATGATTCTCCAATCCAAGACAATCTCACATCTGCTGGAATATATTTCAAACCATCTCTTTCACAAAGTTCTCTATCCCTATTCTTTGAAGATGATACAACAACATACAATTTGTCAACTTGATTTGATGCTGCAAGTATTGCATATATATGTCCCTGATGAAAAGGCAAAAATTTTCCTCCAATGAAACCCACAGTTTCTTTCTTTGAATGTTCGTTTTCATCAGGTTTTCTATCTTTTTCATCTTGTGCCATATTAATCCCTCTATAATTTAGTAGCAACTTTTTCAAGTTTCTTCCAATTATAATATCCGTATATCGCATTAACTAAAAATGCAGACCACATAACTAGCATGCTAACTTGATTACCATCTCTTAAAAATATAAAAACCCACATTACTACCGACCATACGTCTACCATTATCCAATAAAACCATTGGTCAGTAAGTCTTTTTGTAAGCATTATTGTTGCAATTATTGAAAATATCGTAGTTGTTGAATCAATAAAAGGTAATGTTCCTTTAAGGAATTTTAAAAATAATCCAAACGTATATGTTGCAATCATTGCAACTGCAAACCAAATTGCTTTTTCTTTCCATGATAGACTTCTCACAATAAGATTTTTTTTGTTATCTTTTTTTCTACTATTTTTATTCCAAAAATACAATCCGACAAAGGTCATTGGCAAAAAATATACTAAATTAAGCAACATATCTCCATAATACGCACTTGAATATGCTACATATGCATAAGTAAATATATTTATTAATCCCCAATAGAAGCTACTTATCTTTCCTTTTGCAGTCAAGACTACACACAACATTCCCGTTAATGATGCAGTCAGTCCTACAACAGTATCATGCCAAATAAAAAATAATGTAATTGTAATTATTGCAAAAATTGACAACCACAATTTTTCAAATAGTGTCCAATCATTAAAATACTCTTTTATCTTATTTACCATAGTCTCACCGTTATATTTTATTTTCTATTGTTCCTTGTATATTTGTGTATCACTCATACACTATTCAATTACTCTATTTTTGCAACGTAGTCTTTTGCAAAATTACCAAAAACTTTTAATTCTAGCCCAACATACATTTTTTTGAAATTTCGTTCTGAAACAAAACATTCAATTATTTGTTCTAAATAATTTTCACTACATCGAATTGCATCAAAATTCACAAGAGCATCACTTGAACCATCATAACATTCATGATTATATTTTCCTAAAAATTCTGCTGCGACGATGTACGGTTTTTTTAAGTCTTTTAATTCTTCTTTCTTTGCCTGTAAAGGGTATTGTCTTACTAAAACCGCAGGCATATTCATTAAAGCAAATCTTGATGCTTCCTCATAATTATTGAAATTATTTTTTTTGTCATAAAGCATCTTCGAGTCATAACCTCTCTCTCTTTCAAATACCATATCTCGCTTGTATAAGACGAAATAATCTTGTTGCATTTTCTGCCTCCATGAGCAAAAAATAAGCGAGTTAATTATCTGCTTTTTAATTGCCCACTTATTGTATAATATACACTAACAAATATATAAACACTTATATGGTTTAAAATATACACTTATAAAGAAAATTAAAATAAAATTAAAAATTTATTTAAATTAAAAAGAATTATTATTTATTTTATAGCACTCGACAAAAAATCCATAGTATCAAAGAATCCTAATTCCTGACAAATATCAAGATTCTCTTTTGCCATATATGAAGATATTGCATTTCTTGCATTTCTTAACGCATCATTTGAAGGAGAACCAAGTTCGAAGCCAGTTTCGGTTGTTCTATTCTTTGACAAAACATCCATCGCAGTATTTCTTATTAAGGATGCAGAAATCGGTGTTTTTTCCGTTCTTGTTAATGGAACAACTTCATAATAACCTTTAGGATATGACTTTTGAGTATAATTGTTTCCAGAATAAATATATTTGAATCCTGGACAAAATTCTACAATCTTTGCAGGATAAGTAAAATTAGAATCAATATTTTTTATTGGAATTAAACTAAAGTTACCGGAGAAAACACCATTACTCTGAAGAACATATCTTATCACTTCTACTCTTTGACCCCCAGTTAATGGATCTTTTTGTTGTTCCGATATTTGCCCCGAACCAACCGCAATAACTAGTTTGCTATGTTCGGATAATGCCTGTTTTGCAGCACCAGCGTGACCTGTTTGTTCTTTATAGCTACCAGTAAAAGGCTGAAATCCCCCTAAAAATAATGCAGTATCAGGAATAGTTTTTCTTTTTTCTTCTAAATTTTTTTTATTGTAAATAACTTCAATTCTGTCTAAAACTCCAAGTTCATCCATCTTTTCTAAAGCTTCTTTTGGAACTAAACTGGAAATATAACTTTTTTTTGATATTAATTCATAATAATCAATTTCTGGTTGCTGTTCATCAATAGTTTGAATCTTATATTTATGAATATTTGAACCCTTCATAAATATTGAAGCATTCAAAAAATTTCTTGTAACAAATGTATTCCATCTGGGAGTCAACATTCTTACATCTGATGCCCAAATATAATTGTCAGGATGGTTTTCTATCGGAATTATCAAGTATCTGTCTGGGTCGAAACCTTTTTTTTGTAAAACAAAATCAGTCAATTCTACTCTTTCACCAGCAGTCATAACTGCTTTTTTATTATTAGAATTTCCAGCATTACCAATACAAAATATAACTTCATCATGATTTTTTAAAATTTGTTCTACTAATTCAATATTTTTGTAAGTAATGGGCTGACCAGATTCAATAATCATTCCTCTTGTCGGATTTAATTTTGGTTCGTACATAATACCACGCATGTTGATTATAAATAATTCTTAAATGTGTTCTAATTATATCTTTCTTTAATCAATCTCTGTAAATTATCTTTTGCTTTATTTTCATACAAATCAGCAATTTCATCTATTGGAAATATTCTTCTATTTTTATCTGCAAATTTTTCAAGTACTTGTCTTCTACCTATTTTAAATTCATCTTGTGGGACTTGAATATATTCCAATCTGATATCATTATCATATTCTAAAACACGAGAATAATCCTGTGCGAAAATCATTAAATCATAACAAGTTAATAATTTTGCATCTCTTTCTTTTGGAATCTCATGATGTTTTGTTCCTTTAACAGTCAAATTTTTTACATTCTCGGAAAAAGTTTTCTCAACAAGAGGACCAGTGTATATACTTTGACTAAATGTACCACTTTTTTCTTCATCAATATTAGAAAATAAACTCATAACACTATCATGACCAAACCATGCCGCAAGTACCGTATCAGGACACTCTGCCAAAAAGTTAAATTCATCATGAGCATTAACACCCATCATAATGTGATCCATATCGTGATGATGTTTTCTTGGATCTAAATAAGATGAAATAATCTTTTGATATGCAGAGTCATAAAAACCATCACCATTAATACG
>JBAZCJ010000099.1:0-5227 GCA_041671005.1 Candidatus Woesearchaeota archaeon
ATCTGATAGGTTAAGAATTTTTACACAATGTGACGTTGATACTGTTGGTACAAAAAGTATGGCTGCTGATGCAGAATGTTTGTTATTAGCTGAATCTGTGTTTAAGCAATTAAAGATTGCAGTAACTATTGAAGTAAATAATAGAAAATTTTTAGATGGTTTGCTTGAAGATCTTGGGTTACCTGAAAATAAATGGGTTTCTACAATCATGATCATTGATAAAATGAAAAAGATTGAACAGAAACAGCTTGAAAAAGAGTTAGAAGAAAATGGATTAACAAAAAAACAAATTGAGACATTGTTAAATTATTTATTGAAGACAAAAGGAACTTCACAAGAGAAACTTGCTTATTTTAGAAAAGTTTTGAAAAGCAATACTGCATTACAAGGAATACAAGAATTAGAAGAATTATTTACACATATTCCATCTTCTGATAAGAAAAAAATAATATTTACACAAACATTAGCTAGAGGATTAGCATATTACACAGGCACTGTTTTTGAAGTAATTCCTGAAAATGAATCTATTACATCAACAATTGCAGGCGGCGGAAGATATGATAAAATGATTCAGCAATTTTTAGGTTCACCACAAGAATATCCTGCTGTTGGCATTAGTTTTGGATTAGATAGATTATCTCTCATTATACAAGCACGAGAAAAAGAAAAAGTCAAAACAGTCACACAAATATTTGTTGTTTCTATTGATCAAGATAAAGAATGTATTCACATTGCTGCTACATTACGAGAAAATGGAATTAGAACAGAAACAGATTTACTTAAGAGAGGACCTTCTAAAAATTTAGCATATGCAAATTCTCTTGGAATTCCTTATGTAATCTTTGTTGGCGAAGATGAAGTGAAAAGTAAGAAATATAAATTAAAAGATATGAAAACAGGAAAAGAAACTGTTGGAAAAATTGAAGAATTGATTGAGAGTGTTAAGGAATAGCTTTAGTTTCTTTATATCTTTCAAGAATAGCAATATCTAAATTAGGAAATGCAAGATCTTCATAGCGAATATCACTCAAACGCATTCTAAAAGGAGTTCCTTCTTCTGAACGTTGTAATTCTCCTCCAACTCTTCTTCCAATATACACATGATCTACTTGACGATGTTGATAGAAAAAAGGGAACTCTCCAAATTTACTAATTATTTCAACATCTAAACCTGATTCTTCTTTTGCTTCGCGAATTGCTGCATCATGTAAAGATTCTCCAACTTGTACTCCGCCACCTAAGAGAGTATATTTGCCTTGTCCTGGCCCTTCATCTTCTCTTCGTAACATTGTGATAGAATCTCCTTCTTCAACAATCATACTGACAACAGGAAATATACCCAATTCTTTTAAAACATATAATGCTCTTATTGGATCAAGCATATAAGGGATATAAATAACTGGAGTATGAGATCGAATATACGCATTACATATTGCAGAATGTACTTTTCGCGCTGTTTCAACATCCTCTCTTCTATGAGGAGGACCTTGATACATTTCTGAAGGAAGTGGATCTAAAATAAGAATGTGATCATAATGACTTAATGATAAAGGAGTTAAAAAATCTTTCAAAGAAAGATTAAAAAAATCAATATATCCTAAAACATCTCCAATTCCTCTATCTTGAAAAACAACCCCTTGTGTTATTTCTTGTTCAAGTTTATATTGCCTTTCAAGAACTATTTGTTGAAATTCTAGGGGGGTTCTATTATCTATAGATACTCCTTCTTCAAACAATAATCGAGCTACTTCAGGAATTGTTTGATATCCCATAAATCCTAAATGAGTTATTAATTCTGTTTTACCTACTCCTGGACCACCACTTATAACAATGCGTTTCATTTTGCTGCAAACGCTCCTTGTACATTAGAAAAAAATGATCCAAGTTTTTCTGGACAGCAAGGGTCTTGACCTGTTAATGAATTAGAATACGCATATCTCATTGCAGGGCATGATCCATGACAAAAATCTTTTCGATAACAATTTTTACAATCATCGCCTGCAGGTAATTGCCTCATCTGTAATAAGGCAGGATATTTAACATTACCTTGCCAGACATCCATTATTGTAGGTCCCTCTCTTGTCTCGTAAATTTTGGGTCCTAACTCTAACGGTAAAAATGGACAAATGCCTGTTCTGTGTGAAGGAGTAACACAGAGTGTTGAAATTCCTGCACCACAATGTTCTAATCTAAATGCAAGATCATTTGCTGGTCGAGGAACATAACGCAAATTCATAGGTTCTTCAAGATAAATAGTTGGAAAATGCGGTTGATTTAGAAATTTGACTACATTCCAATATGCTTCTGACTGTTCAGAAAACACACAAGAATGCGTAATTGCATTTCCTGCAGGTTTAACTCGTTTTACTTTCAAAATAGTTCCATATCTTTCTGCTAAATAAATAACATGATTCATATCTCCAATAGTTCCATTTTCTTTTGAAACAGTTGTAGCAATGTTAACTGTTAATCCTTGTTCTGTCAAAAATTCTAACGCTTGAACTGCATGTTTGTATGCATGTCTTCCACGAATACTGTTATGTGTTTCTTCCCTTCCTTCAATACTGACATTTACATGAACTCCTAATCGTTTAAATGTAGATGCAATCTCTTGTTTATATATAGTATTATTAAGAGGATCTCCATTTGTACTTACAGTAGTATGAATGCCATAGGCTCTCAAGATTTCAACAAAAGGAAATAGCAAATCCTGGACATATTTTGGATGCAACGGTTCTCCACCACCAATTGCAACTGTAAAAACTCCACTGCTTCCAAGTTCGTGTGCAATTGATTCTACAATCGTTCTATCAAAAACATCATCTCTTCTTTCAGAAGATTCTGTATGACAATGCCGGCATTGTCTTGTACACAAATACCACAAATCAATAAAAAATTTAACAGGTGCAGAATATGCTATCATATTTCCTGAAGAATCTAAAACTGGAGGATTATTTATTCTACGAAGGTTATACCTTCCTGTATGGTCTCCTTTTAAAATCCCTTTATTACTCAAAATATTCATTGCTTCTTGTTCTGTTGCTGCAAAAACTCTTTCAGTTTCTGTAACTGTTAACTTTTGAATATTAGGGTTATATCCTTTTATGAGACTTCCATCTACACATACCAATGCACCAATTCCTGTACCTAACCCATGCTCTTTTCTTACAAGAACAATTGTTTCATCTAATGACATTATAATTCCCCCATTGCCCATTACAGGGATTTCCATGTACATATTGAAAGATTGGCGTGTCTGTTTTAGGATTAGGAATAGCAATAATTACTGAAGAAACTGTTTCAACAACACCTGTTCCTCTGTGACGACAAACATTTTCTCTACTTGCAAGATCATCTACTGAATGAAATCGCAGTGCTTCTCTTAGTTTAGTAAATGAATGTGTTGTAACTCGATCATAAGAATCCATAAATTCATGTACAGCTGTTATTTTTCTTAATCCTGTTTCACAGAATTCTTCATTAATTTCATCTCCTCTGTAATTAGGAAGGACATATTCTCTATGACAGGTTTCAGGATATACATCTTTAACGTCTAATGGATTTTTTCTGCCACGATATATAACGCGTTTAGCAAAAGTTTTTCCTATAATTAAAAGATTAAAATGGCCTGCATACCATTGATCTTCAAGAGCATGCTCTAAACTACGAATTACATTCTCGGATGACCTTGCTGCAGGTAAAATTTGCGCTAATAATGTTCCTCTTGATTGACTTGATTCTGTATTTTCTTCTGCATCTTGATTTTTTCTTTCAGTAATTGCTCCAACAATATCATGTTCATTTAACGCTATCCATAATAATTCTTTACCATTCTCTCTGATTGAAGGAGCAAATAATCGTCCATAATTTTTTTCAATAATATGCGGAGGAGATTCTTGACCCCGCCAATAAGGAACATCTCTGTTAAATCCAACAAGATATGGAAAATATGGAAGAGACTGTAACACTATTGCTGTGCACATTTTATTTCACCATCAGTTTTTTTACTTCAGAAGCTGTTGCTAATCTAACTCCTTTTTCAAGAAGATATTGAAGACCTTGTCTTCCTCCTTCTGTTCTTGCTAAATACAAAATGTTCATACCTTTAGCTCCTTTCTAGGAGTAGCAAGAAACAAATAACGAGTTATAACCCTATTCCATGTATTATGTGTACTTTTGGAAATATGTATATTAATGGCTTTAATCATGAATTATTAAGAAAAAATAATATAGTCACATTTGCATTATCGCCAGACATAAGAAAGGGATTATAATTATAACAAAATGTATATTTGAAATAGGTGTAAAAAAAAGAATATTATTCAGTAAATATCTTTGGTAATGGCCGTGCATTATAAATCGTTATTAACCTTTCTGCCTCTGGCCTTGCATCTTCATAATTTCCCATCTTTCTTATAAGATCTTCTATATTTAGTGCAAGAGGTTGAATTATTCCCTTCTCTCGGTCATAAACTAATAGAAGATCGGAGTATAATAATGGAGGTGGTTTATGTCTAGAAACTTCGGAACCATAACATTTTCTATAAAGCATCCATGTACTTGTTGACAATTGTCCAGGAGGGGGAGATTGTCCTGGTGTGAGAAGCGAATCTAATTCTTCACCAAAAGAAGATGCAGAGTTATAAATCCGACTGCTATCGCCCATCGTAGAAACGATTATTAGTTCTGTACTTACAGTTTCTGAAGGCACGGGTAAATCTGCAAATAAATCATAGATATCTGTACACGATAGGTTTCTTATCCTGCTTGAAAGAGAATGTGAATCTGTCATAATCATGAAGTAAGTTCAAAAATGTTATAATCCTATCCCATGTATTATGTGTACTTTTTAGTATGTGTGTATTTTGAATATATTTTATAAATCAACATTCATTTCTTCTGATTATGAACCGAAAGATTGTCAAACACGGTATGTCTACATTGACTGTCTCATTACCTGCAAAATGGGTGAAGAAGCATCAATTGCAGCAGGGAGATGAGATTTCAATAATTGAAAAAGATCAAAACCTACTTATTTCTATGCAAAAAATGAAAGAAAAAGAAATTCATTTAACTCTTCCGTCATCATCTGAACGATACATTCGTTCGTATCTTGGCAGAGCATATAAAAAAGGATATTCAACTATCCATTTATCATTTTCCTCTTCTGATACTATTGTTGCAATTAAACATGCAGTTGCAAATTTATCTGGAGCAGAAATACTTG
>JBAZCJ010000100.1:0-5051 GCA_041671005.1 Candidatus Woesearchaeota archaeon
GGCAATAAAGCATTAAAATGGTTCGGCGGATTTATTCTCGCGAGTTCAGGATCATCTGCCATTAATATTTGTCCATCATGCTCTGAACAAAACTCCGTAGTAACATCGTCAAGTATTGCTTGATACTGATACGCTTCGATATAAGGAGCAACGTCTTCACTTGAGAAAAAGTTCATACGTGAAGTGTTATATGCATCACTTGCAACAGTTCGAACAGTAGTTAAAGCATATTTTTCATTTTCTTCTGATAATAATTTTCTAACATTCGCTACAATCGATTCTGCAGTATTTCCAGAACGTAAACCATTTTGTACTGCCGTGTTCACTGTTTTAATTATTCTGTCTTCCGTTTCCTTTGTTGCGTTAAATGCTTTTAATCTTATCTTTCGTAATGAAGTAATATCTTTTTTAGTGAGCTTTCCCATATCACCATACTTTTTCAAATATCTATCAATCCATTTTCTATCTAACCAATCATCATCAGTTCCAAGCTCTATATCATCAACCTTCATTTTGTTAATATTATTCACACGTTTTTCTAATTCGTTTATGCTTGATATCTTTCCATCAAGGTATAATTTAGCGGCGTAAAGTGAAAATATCTTTTTGAAATCACCTTTCTTTATACGCAAAGTGTTTATTGCTTTTAAATCTGAGTTCTCAATTATTTTTTTATTTGATATTTGAGTTATCACATAATCAATATTGTCTTCGAATATAGAGTTATAATCCCTTTGAAAATCAGTTTCGATTGTGTCTATTTCTTTTGCTGCGCGTTCTGCGTTAAATGGTGATATTTTATTTTTGTTTTTTATAGGAACTTGTTTTTTAATTTTTCCATCATCCATCTTATCGGAGACATCGCTTTGTTTATTGTTTCCAGAACCGATATTGTTATCGCGTCCAGTATCGCTATCGTCAACGATAGCGTTTTCTCCTTGCATTGCTTCTTTATTTGCAATTTGATTTTCTTCGTTTTCTTTTTCGAGTTCATCTTTTTCTTCCTCTGATATTTCTGGTATACTTACATAAGAGCGAATCCATTTCTCACGTGGGTCTACAACTTTTTTATCAACCAAAATGCCAAGCATTTGTTCGCCAATCTTATTGTTTATTTTATTAAACGCAAACTTTGGGTATCCATCTGTGATATTATAATTCAAATCACATAATTGTTTTATAATTTGATTATTTACAACATCCTCAAGTCTTCCATGTAAATCTGTTATAATCGAAAAGAAAATATCTATTTGCCCTTTACCAAGTGCATAACTTCCGCCGTCGCTCTCTGAAAATCCAACTTTATCTGGTACTAATAACAATCTTGTTATTTGTTTATCTATTTGCTCAATTGCATTTTCATAATCAGTAGTAGAATTGCCGCTTTTTGTTTCGAGCAAATCTATTTCAAACTTTGGCATCAATTGAGAATCTTTTGGATTACGTACTCCAGATTGTAGCACGTACATATTGTCCTGCAGGTTATCAAGTAAATCGATCATTTCGTTTTTTTCTGCTTCTGTTACTGATTTACCATCGAATATCACATTCGGAATCGGCTGCCCCCAATTTTGTAATCTAATATTACGCCATTTGAAAATATATTGCTTAGCGTACCATTGCTGATATAAAGGCATCAAATCTGAACTACCGTACATATTTCCGTCTTTAATGTATGGGTAGACTGCTATAACAAATTGATTATATGCGTCCATCGCTGGAATAGATACTTGTTTTCCGTATTTGTAACCATATTTCAATTCACTAAAATCTGCAAACTCATCATATCCAAAATCAAAAAATATTGAATGCTTGAATTTTATATTGTCTAATCTTATTCTACCATCATCAATAACAAATATTTTTTCACCGCATTTGTAACCATATATCATAGAATCAAGCAAACTATCCAAAATGTTTGAAAATGGAGTTCTCATTTTCTCAAATAAATCTTTTTTTAATTCTTCTGCGATGGTTATATCGTATTCTTCATCAGAGTATGGTTGAATATTAAATGGTACGCTCAATGTTATAAGCTTTTTTAAATCAATAGTGCCTTTGATTTTATCATCAAGCATCATTGTATCGTAGAATGTTTCGTCTTTCCCTTTATCTGAAAGTAAATCATCTGGATTTTTATATTGTGATTCTAGACCCGAGACATAATCTAATTCTTTTTTAATTACATTTGATGTCAAACTGCGTGATATCTCTTGAAACTTCTTTAACGGACTTGTAAAAAAATTGTTACTATTCAATTAATTTTCTCCGATGCGTAGAATATAACGCTTTTCTAACATGTTGTCAAGGCTTTTTTAATTTTCTTTGCAATCCTTCGCCATAATCTAATCTAATTAAATAACCATCTATCATTTGCCGAATTAGCGAAGCAAGAGAATCGCAATTTGAAACTAATATACCATTTGCATAATACACGCCCGAGTTTTCAACCTTTAGATTGTATACCTTTTTTTTGCCAATAACCGTGCATGCTTTTGCAATTGTTTGAGCAGAACTTTCTTTTTGTTTGTTTTGTTTCGTATATCTTATTACAGTATTCACATGTTTTTTTATAAATTCGACCATATCCATTACGATAACGATCCCCGCATATTTCAGAACAATACATAGAAGTGCTAGTTTTTGCAATATAACTTTTATTACACTGGATACATTTCTTTTGTTCACGATATTCCCATGCTTTTGACAATGAACGCCTAGCGTGTTGTTTATGCCATTCTCTGCCAATATCGCTTTTATGCCACGCTTTAGCTTTATCACGTATAGTTTCAAGCCACTTCCTATTTTTTTCTTTATACTCAATACTTTTATAAATATGTTTACCATGCAATGAGAGATGTTCGCGACTTGGTAAAATTTCCAAATTAGAAATATCATTATTGTCTTTATTAAAATCTTTATGATGCACATGGTACCCTTTAGGAATTGTTTTTTTATTATAATATTCCCAAATAGCTCGATGCAACTGATTATTATTTTTTCTTTTTGAATTAGGGCAGATATTGAAATAATATCCGTTCGTTGTAGCTTTTCTATATTCTTTATTGTTAAATATAATTGTTTTAAAATTTGCCATTTTATTAATCCTCTTAATGAAATTATATCACAGCTTATAATACTTGTCAAGCTGTCAAGAGGCGAAAAATTATTAATTAGTTTGTTAAATATTTTATGCTTTCTAGTACCGACCAATCCTATATTTTTAACAACTTCCCTAATTCCGGTAGTTCCCGCTGATATTACTTTGTCTAATCCGTAAGGTGTAATAACATAATCCCCTATTTTTACATCTTCTATATTTTTATCGCCTTTCAATGTCGCGATTCTTGTACCCGCCACAAAGCACGCGTCGTCCGGCTCTTCTCCTTCCGAATAATCCAATACTTGTGAAATATATTCAGTATCGCAATCAATAGCGAAATAGATATTACTCCAATGTGCCTTTGCATAAGTTATTATTTTCATGTGCTTATTCATCGATTCGAATATACCTTGCACGTCGTGGAAATATTGCCCGAACGCTGGAAGTGATAAGCCTTTATCGGCGTTATTTTCTACGAATATTGTTTGTGCATTATATCTTTTGCATATATCTGTTATTTCTTGATATAGTTCCGTTATATTCTTGCGCCATACATAGCCACGTACGATGAATGATTGCTCTCCGTTCGACACGGTATCGTAACACATAGACAAAGCCGTGAAGTGCTCTCCTGAGTACGCTGTATCAACGTAGGCATAGCATAATTGTGACTTGTCCCACTCTTGATATTTTGCTTCCTTGAATATTTTGTCATCGTCTGATATGTGTTTGAGTTCATAGTTCGCGGCATATAGCGAAGATGTTGTGCCTTCTTTCAATTGTCGTATCTTTTCAGGCGTTACCCCTTTGATCTCTACGCTTCCAATTGGATATTTTTTCGGCTCTGGCATGACTGTAAATGCATCGTCTTTGTGCCATGGCGTTCCACAATTCGAAAGAACACCTGTTGCCATGTCCTTAACATTTTTAAGCTCACGTACAAAAGATATTACCTCTTCACGTTTCGCCTTTGAAACTCTATCCTTTACTGTAATTATATCATCGGTAATGATCCTATCGTAATGCCGTCCAGTTACAGAACCACCGATTCCGATACACTCAATATTTCCCTCTTTTGTGATATTTTTTTTAGTTGGTAATATAAGGCAATTGCTATTTTCTTTTGGCAATTCAAGTTCAACGTTAATCAGTTCCTTGTATAGGTATTTCATTTTGCCGCCGCGATAATGTTGCCATATTTCCTCAAGCGATGAATGCGCCCCTTTGTACTCTTCGCGGCAAATGAGAATCCTATCGTTCGGTTTATAAAGCAAATGCCATATCACGCCTACAACCACTATTGCAGTCGTTTTATACGATCCCCTAAACGCTTGAATAGTTCGATCCTCTTTCGTATTCCAGATATATTTTATCCAATCGGAATGTGTTTCATTGAGTGCATCATAGCCAAGATACACCCCGAGCTTGTGGGGGTTTAACCTATAGTCAAGTAACTTCTCTTTGCGCTTTTCGATACTAAGCATTATTCTTTGATTCTATCTCGTTTGCTTCGTCAATTATGCCAAGCAATTCTTTTTCAAAATTAGTGTTGTCTTCAACCGTGACCTCTTTCCTATCGCGCCACTTTTTGGGTTGTCGATTTTTTAACCAGAATATTTGAGCTGTTGTATCGGGTGGTATATGCCGCTTCGATTTTTTTATTCTACGATTACCTTCTAGTTGTCCATCAGCGTTTACATGTGATATAATTTCTACTTCGTCGGTTTCATATCCTAAACATCTTTTATTCAGCATCATCTCAACCTTACCGTCAACTATAGCCTTTTCTTTTTCGGTGTCGCTTAATTCTGGATATTTTTTACGCCATTTATGCAAGGTATTCCGATTGACGCCGATGCCTTCGGCTACTTGTTCGTCCGTTAACCCGTTTGCATATAGTGAGAGTATAGCACAAGGGTGTATCTCGGGATTATACGTGACTGGTTTC
>JBAZCJ010000101.1:0-4985 GCA_041671005.1 Candidatus Woesearchaeota archaeon
AACAAGTAACGGTTGTGTATGCTGAAGTAAGCGACCAGCTGTGTTTTTACCAATAATTTTTGCAACGATCACTTCTAAAGACGATGTTGTAAGATCAGGAATATATTGTATGTAATTTGAAGTCAAGAAAATCACTTTTTTGTGTATAAATTATCTGTAAGATACATTAAAGCTAAGTTGGCCATTTGAAGAGAGACGTAATTTCTTTTTCCAGGTCTTCTATCTTCTGGCGGAACAATGGTTCCTTCTGCAGTATATCTTGTTGTTGAAATCGTTGTTTTTGCTATTGCTTGTCGTGCTGTTTGTTCTATTGTTTGGGAGGTTTTACCTGCTACACAAATCCTTCCTCGTATTCTAGTAAATATGTCTTGGAAAGGAACATATCCTGATTCAAAGTCACGGCAAGAAAATAATTGAACTTCTCTTCCATTGTTACTATACATTCTATCATTAGTTGTTGTACCTTGGGGAACATATATTAATAAATCTCTAAGCGTATGGTCTTCTTCTCTTACGAGTCTTTCTTTTTTCAAAGGTTCCTGTGAAGGTTGTCTTCTTCTATTAGGGTTACGTTCTGTTACTTCTACTTCTTTAGGTCTGCCAATTCTATCAACTACATATATTAACGCAGCATTTGCTGTTGCACGAGAAACATATACTCTATCTCGATTTAGCCTTGTTAATGGCATGTCATAAGGGTCACCGTCACTGCTTAATGGATTTTCATACAAACTGGATTTACCTAATGCTTTTTCAATTGCACGCATCTTTTCAGTAGCATCCATCCCTTCTATGTTTAAAGAACGTGCTAAAACTCTGAACAAAGTTCCATATGTTACACGAGTTCTTTCTGTTCCTTCAAATAATTCTATTGTTCTTTCATTAAAAGAATAATGTACTCCATCTACTTGTCCTAATCCAACATATTGAGATAAATCAATATGACCTGTTGCGTTTCTTGCTAATACTTCTTTTGAAGCTGGAAGAGGAGGAGCAGGATTTGTTCCATTTCCTTTTTCAAGTTTAGTAGGTCTTGTTGCTTCTTTAACTAAAACTCCTACAAGAGAAAATCCCATTAAAGGAAATGGTTCTGTTTTATATTGAACAGTTAGTTGTTCTGCATCAACAGCTTCTGGTGGAATAATTTTTACTGCAACCATTGCATCATTAATATAAACTACAATATGTCCTTCTCTATCAACACGGCATCCTAATACTGCTTGTTTGTCAAAACCGGTTTCTCCATAATGTGCAATCTTTCCTCTATATCCAGCAATTCCTTCTTGAGGTGGTGTGGTAAGAGAAACAGTTGTTTCGAATATGTGAGTGTGCGTTAAAGAAACTAAATCATCATTAGATAAATCTGGTTGTGCCAATAACTCATCTAGTGAAACAATTTTTGTATTTGTCATACAAAAAGAAGCGTAAAACGCTTTATAAAAGTTAAGAAAATAGTCTATAGATTACAAGTATATTATACAAGAAATAATGTGGGGAAGGGATTGAACCGAGTGAAACGAGCGTTCTGCCAAAAGCGAAGCTTTTGAGCACTTCGAATCCCTAAAAAAATAAAAAAAATTAAGAAATAATGTGGGGGAAGGGATTCGAACCCTCGTACCCACTAAGGGACAGGATGTCTAATGAACTAAAAGACGAAAACGCGTGTGCGTTATCACATCTTAAGTCCTGCGCATTTGACCAGGCTCTGCCACCCCCACATGGGTTTTGTTTAAAAGAACTGAGGTTGTTTAAAAAGATTACGACCTCTGGAACAATAACATGGATTAATTTTCCCATATCATGATCAATAAAAGGGCTATGATACACAACGTCTTTTATGGGAGAAAGAAGATATTTTATTTCCACAAGCTGATGAAACATGTGCGTTTCAAGAGCAACTTGTGCATCAATTGTTAAAGGAACGTATGCTCGAGTAAAGGGGTTAAATTGAGTTTCTTTGAAAAACTGTTCATAACTCCCAATCAAATGTGGTTCTGAAATTTGTCATTTTTTCCCACTCCGTTTACTCTATTTTCAGATCTTGATCAGGGTTGTAACATTTTGCAAAGCAATAAGGAATTTTTATGTTTGGTGGTGGTAAATACATATTCTCTTCAGTAATCTCAGTAGCAACTTTTGATGAGCAACTTATTTTTTCTAAAGTATATCCTTTAGTTGATCCGCTATCTGGACAGAATGAATCTAATTTTTTAGGGCATGTCTCAATTTGTCTTATCTCTGAATAATCATCATCTTCTGATGAAACAAAACTTTTAATCATTCCTTTTCTATATTCTTGTGCTTTTGGACTTATGCAAATGTATTCTTGTGGTATGTATTGAGTTATTGCTCTTTTTCTGCTAGATGCTTCATCATCTGTGGGTTTGATTATCCCCACCAATGCTAAACCAAGTAAGGCTATTCCAGTTAAAGAAGGGGCATAAGTTGTTGTTATTTGAGATATATCTTGTATTTTCATTTTTTTTCACCTTTCTATTTTTTGTTGATTATTATTGTATTGGGGATTCGTAACGGAGGTAGAATTATGAGTTGCAATATATGCTCCTACTGCTAAAATACTAACAATACCTAATCCTATTAAACCGCAACCTATCTTTTTGCGAAATTGTTGTCTACGTTCTTTTTCTTTTTGAGAGTATCCTTCTGCATACTGTTTTGCATGAATTATGTTTTCCCTAACAGTTAGCGCAATCTGTTCGCCATAATAATAACCACGATCTACTGGATTATTTACGTTTCTTGTTACTTCTTCTTCATAATGTTTTTTTAGAACATCCAATAACACAATGAGTCGTGGATCCCCATGATTCTCTTCATATTTATGACGGTAATATTCTGGATTAGGATCAGAGGAGTACAATAAATTAAAACAATCGTACGTACTAATCTCTTGGATTCCTAGATTTGCAGCAAGCAAATAAAACGTACTTAGAAAATCTTGCTCGCGATTTGGATCATCCTTAGATTCATCTAAATCCCTGGCCATCTCCTCTAATTTTCTACAAGGTGCTCTGTATCCTTCTGCATATGGGATTGCATGAGTTATAGCGTCTCTAACATCGTGCATAATTAGATTATCATAAGGAGCTCGATCCTTCTTGTCAAAATTTTTTACTTCTCTTCTTACTTTTTTCTCATAATGTTGTTTTAGAACATCCAATAAATCAATGAGTAGGGTATCCCAATGATCTTGTTCGTATTCTCGACGTTGATCATTTACATCAGGGCCATACAAGAACCCCATACAGTATGACGTACTAAAATCTTTGATCCTAAAGTTTGCAGCAAGCAAATAAAATGTTTTTAGAAAATCGCCCTCATGATTTGGAGTATCATCATATCTATCTAGATTCTTAACTACTTGCTCTAACTGTCTACGAGTTAATCCATGCATTCTTTCACCTTTTACTATCATAAAGTAATAACTTAAACAACTAGCAACTATATTTATTTATTGTTTAAATTGTTTAAACAGTTTAAATAAAATAGAAAAGTTTAAATATCTCCGTTCATTTCTTTTTAAGCATGAAAAGAAAATTAGTCAAGCAAGGTGAAGTCACATTAATGGTTTCATTACCTTCACAGTGGATTAAACAGAATTCTCTCAAGCAGGGAGATGAAGTGGATATTGCAATAGTAGATAACAAAGCAATTGTTTCTGGCATAGGAGAATTACCTTTACGTTCCATTACTTTTTCTATAACTCATGATACTCAACAAAATATGAGAATACTCATTGCTTCTGCGTATAAAGCAGGATATGAGGAAATTATTCTTGATTTAAAAACAACAGTGTCATTAGAAAAAATAAACGAAATTATTGCTTCTTTCACAGGATTAGAAGTTGTATCACAGACAGATGAAAAATATATTTTAAAGTCTTTTTTAGCAGATAAGAGTGTTGAAATAGAACAAATGATTATTAAAATGTTTCAGATTGCATCTCATATTTCACATACATTACTTAAAGATTGGAATAAAGTAAATCTTCAAAATATGCATACCCTTGTCAAAGTAAATAATATGAAATTGAGAGATCATTGCTTGAGAATGATTCATCTCAATATCTATGAAGGCGATAAATCATATGATTATTATGATTTTGTGACGACTCTTGAATTAATCACAACAGAATATTTGTATCTTGCCCAAGCAATCTCAAAAGAAAAAATAAAAAAAGAAAAATATCATGAAGATGCTCTTTTATTTATTGATCAGCTTCAAAGTGTATATCTAAAAAAGACTCCCGGAGAATGTCACAAATTAAGAGAAAGAATAGGATTATTCAGTTCAAGAGAGATTTTTGAAAAAAGACCAGCATCAATGCATATGTATCATCTTTGTAGATTATATAGGCATTTGTGTTCAAGAATGCTTGCAATCTGTTCTACAAACAGTTCCCCAGGAAATATTTAGTGTAATGAGCTAGTTCTCTCATATTTGGAGGTTGTAATTGTCGTAAACATGAACTAATTGTTTGTTTGTAAGTCATATATGTAATTGCATAAAATATTTCGTGATTTAAATTGCGTACTTCTTCTTTATCAATAGTTCCTGTTTTATGTTGAACATAATATTCAAGAGATTCATTCCATAATCTTTTAGGAACATTATAATGAATAAAAAGAAGGGCTAAATCCATGACAGCAGGTCCCATACAAACATATTCATGATCTAATAAATATTTTCCAAAAAGATTATCAGGTTTTGCATCACGATGAATCGCAGTGTGTCGAGGCAGTGCTGTAAGGTATGCAGTAGAATCTTCAAATAAATTAAAATCTAATGATAACGGATTTTTTCTTTTTCCTTGATCATGTCTTTCTTTTTCTTCAGTAGTTGTTCTCAAATGCATGTCAGGAAGAACAATGCCTTGTTGACCTAAAAGTGATGC
Source organism: Candidatus Woesearchaeota archaeon (assembly GCA_041671005.1). GTDB lineage: Archaea > Nanobdellota > Nanobdellia > Woesearchaeales > DSVV01 > JACRPI01. The sequence continues at coordinate 4,916 of JBAZCJ010000101.1, forward strand.
AGTGAGTGTGTGGAATTGTCCGAATGATCGAAGCCAATAGTGAAGAGCGCGATGAAAACCCGCATCAGAA
>JBAZCJ010000102.1:0-4957 GCA_041671005.1 Candidatus Woesearchaeota archaeon
ACCTGAGCTAAGAGGAACAAGAATTTCAGTCCCTTTTGGAGTTTGTTCTATACGTTGTATTGCATCAGATATACCTTCCAATTCTTCAAGCTGTTTTGCAACTGTTTGCAGCTGCTCTTGAAGTTGCTTTGTCTGCTGTTCAAGCGTTTGATATTCAAGATATTTTTCTTGTATATTTTGTTGCGTTTCTTCTGTCCTTACTTTTTTTGCCATAGTTCTCTCCATAATTGATAAATGATTATTTCATTTGAAGATTTCCTAATCCAGGGATCTTACCACCCATACGCTTCATTATTTTTTCCATTGCTTTTGGGGATCCGCCACCAAACATTTTTGTCATCTTTTTTGCTTGACGATATTGCTTTAATAATTCATTAATATCTGTTACATCTGTTCCTGAACCTTTTGCAATTCTCGCTGCTCGAAGACTATCAATAACATCTGGATCTTCCAATTCATTCTTTGTACAAGAACTTAAGATAAACTTCCACTTTTTTAATTTTTCTTCTTGAACTTCAATTGTATTTTTTGGCAACTGCAATTGACCCATTCCTGGAATCATTTCCATAAGTTTACCCAAAGAACCCATTTTGTTAAGTGCTTCCATTTGTTGATATAAATCAAGAAGATTAAATTTACCGCTCAAGAATTTTTTACTCATATCTTGTGCTTCATCTTCTGTAACTGCATCTTTTGCTTTTTCCAAAAGAGCTTCTAAATCACCCATTCCCAATAATCTACCAACAAAGTTTTTGGGTTTAAATTCTTCCAAAGCATCAATTTTTTCTCCTACTCCTATAAATTTAACAGGAGCTCCTATAACTGAACATGCAATTAATGCACCACCGCCTTTTGCAGTCCCATCAAGTTTTGTAATAATAACACCAGTAACATGACAGGTTTCATGAAATGCACGTGCCTGTTTTTCTGCGGTCTGACCAATATCTCCGCTCATAACAAGAAGTGTTTCATCAGGGTGAATAACCGTGTTCATAGCACGTAATTCTTCAATAAGTTCTTCACTCAATGCATCTCGTCCTGCAGTATCCACAATAACAATATTATATTTCTGAAATTCTGGTAAAAATGTTTTGTAAATTTTAACTGGATCTTTCTCTTGTTTAATGCCAAAAACATCTGCATTAATTTGACTTCCTAATTGTAACAATTGATCATAGGCAGCAGGTCTCCATGTGTCTGTTTGTACAAGAGCAACTTTATTACCTCTTTTTTGAAAGAATTTAGCAAGTTTTGCAGCAGTTGTTGTTTTCCCGCTCCCAAACAAACCAGTAAGCATAATAATATATGGCTTTTTATTAACATCAATTTTGTGACCTTCACCACCTAAGAAATTTGCCAATTCTTCATAAACAATGTTAATTAAATATTCTTTTTTTGTTAATCCTGGTGGCGGTTCCTGTTTCAAACCTCTTTCTTTAATTTTAGTTGAAAGTTCAAAAACAAGTTTAACGTTAACATCTGCCTGCAATAGTGCACGCTGGATATCTTTAACAAGTTCATTAATCAGTTTTTCATCAACAAAAAGCGAACCTGCTATCTTAGACAATGTAGCCTTAAGATTTTCACCTAATTTTTCCAATACCATGATAAGATAGAAGATAGGGGTATTTTTAAAGGTATCGTGAATTCCGTTAATGAGATTACATCACGAAAAGAGATTTACGAAATTAATAATTTTATCATAAATTTACTTTAAATAATATAATCCGCATGATTGTCAATACCTATGGATTATTTAATATACTAACCAACAGAATTAAATAGGATTAATTTACCCCTCTTATCATGGACATCCTTCCAAAAATTAAAATGATTAATACTGCATTGTATTTCAAAAAATACAAGCTTCTTGTATTTGGCGATATTCATATAGGATATGAAGAAGCATTAAACAAACAAGGAATTCTTGTACCGAGAAGCAGCAACACAGAACTGTTAAACAGAACAGAAGCATTACTTCAAAAAACAAAACCAAACACAATTGTAATTTTAGGTGATTTAAAACATGAATTTGGAACAATAAGTGAAACTGAATGGCGTCATACAATTAGATTTCTCACTCTTTTACAAAAATATTCAGACCAAATAATTCTTATCAAAGGAAATCACGATAAAATCCTTGAACCAATTGCCAATACAAAAAAGCTTGAAGTAATGGAATTTTATATACGTGATGATATCTTGTTTATTCATGGAAATAAAATTTTAAAACAAGCAACTGAAAAAAACATTAACACAATCATCATAGGCCATGAACACCCAGCCATCTCAATTACAGATTGGCCACGAATGGAAACTTACAAAGCATTTTTAAAAGGTCATTGGAAAAGAAAAATATTGATCGTTCTTCCATCATATACTACACTTACAGAAGGAACTAATGTATTCAAAGAAAAATTACAAAGTCCATTTCTTCTACAAAATATTAAAGAATTTGAATGTTATCTTGTTGCAGACAAACCATATTATTTTGGAAAATTAAAGAATATAAAACAAAAGTAAAAAAAATAATTAATAAAAAAATTAACCAACAGAATATCCATCTTTATATCCTTTGATGAATGATGCTCGGTTATATCTAATCATTTTACTATAATCTAATTCTTCAGTTTTCGTCACATACCTATGTGTTTTCCATGAATATGTGTATGGGTTGCTCCCAATACCTGCATCCTTATCAGCACTGCCAACCTCAAATCCAATTTGATAAACATATTCTTCATCTGAAAGTTCAGTATCTTCTGGCTCATCTTCTTTCAATGCCATGTCATATCCTTCTTGATACCCCTTCAAATAAGAAGATTTATCTGCTTGAGCATTTTCAACATCTGCTTGAGTAATCCCTTCTGGAAGAGTATACCAATTTCTATTATCTGCTTCTCCTTTACTGGTATAACGTGCATTTAAAGTCCAATCATAATTCAAAACAGCTTGAGGATTACTTGCTTGATTTGCTTTTGCATCAGCATATCCTACATTATAACCACTAGTATATGCTGCCTGTTTTTGTTCTACACCATACTGCTGAGAAATGTGCTCTGAAGACTGCAACTGAGTTGTTTTAGTTAATGTTGATACAGTACTTACTGTACCACTTTTGTATGCTTCATATCCTTCTTTGTATTTTTTTGTATACGCTCCTTTATTTTCCCTAAGCCATTCATAGACTTCTCGAACTTCATTTGCATTGTCTTTGCTAAGATCTGAAAAAATTTTAACTGGATCTTTTGCATTGCCTTTACTTGCATCAGTATATCCAATTTCATACGCAAGATTATCAACACCTTGAGAAGTATCTATTTCATTTATGTTCCATTTACTAAATATTGTTGTTCCTAAACCAGAAGCAACAGAATCAGCTTTAATTGCACCATAAGTATAAAGGAAATCTTCACCTACTGCTCGTTCATTTTTATTACTAGCATCCTTATATCCTGCTGAATACCCAGAAGTATAGTCTCCTTTGTTCAAAAATGCAAGTTCAGCACCAAGATAATCTGGATCTTGATCACTTACTACTTTAAATTTTTGAGTAATTGAATTTGGCGTTGAAGCTTTATTAGCCATTTTAGCGTCATAACCATCAGTGTAACCATATGCATATGTTAAATCATGATCAACTCCCGTATCTCTTAATTCATTAATTGATGTCCATTCTACTGCATATGCTGTAGTTGTTGCTACAATCAGTAATACTAAAAATAATACTCCTTTTAAGATGTTCTTTGTTATTTTAACCACCCCAGGTTTATTGTATAGTCTCATAAGACACCCTTATATTTAAAGATTGTTGAAAACACGCCTCCTAAAAATAAAATAGAAAAAAATAACAAAACGCAATGTTTATATATATAAGTCCATAAAAAAGCAATATGAAAAAAAGATTCGTATTATTTTCAACACTTGCATTTATTATTTTTACATTTTCTGTTTTTGCACAACCAAAACTTGCAATCACCAGTTATTGTGATGTACGATTAGAATCGTGTAAAGCACAAGATGAGGGATTAGCATTAATACAAGAAGAATACAAATATGATGTAATTATTAATTATCTTTATTATTTTGATACAACAGATCCCCAAAGTTCTCTTGCACAGATTGCAGTAGAATGTGCAAACAAACAAGGAATGAAACAAGAGTATAAACAAGAATTGCAAAATAATTTAGATGTTCTTACACTTTCAGCATTAAAAGAATATGCAAACAATATAGAATTAGTACCTGCAAATTTCAGTTTTTGTCTTGATACACAAATAACTGCATGGGATGTACTTAAAGAAGTAAAAGAAGCAGAAGAAGATGGCGTTACAACAGCACCATCTGTACGATTCAACACACAATTATACACTGGAAGCCAAACGTATACTTCATTAAAAACTCTTGCTAATGAATATTTAAGTATAACAGAAGAAAGCATTAAAGAAAAAACAGAAGAACAAACAACTAAACCTAATGAAATTAAAACTTCTGAAGAAATTACAAATGAAGAAGTAATTACTGAAGAACAAGCTCAACAAGGCCAAGAAGAACTTAATCAAATTGAAGATCCATTATTTTTTAGAGCAATAAGACAAATTCAAGCTTGGATGATAGGTTTATTTCAATAAATAATGGCAAGATTTATAAATGACCCTTTTTTCTTAATTAATATGAAAGTAACAGTTCTCGAACAAAAGAAGAATAAGTTGCACCTTGAAATAGATGCAGATCATACACTTTGCAATATTTTAAAAAAAGAATTATGGAATGATAAAGACGTCCATGTCTCAGGATATTATACCGAGCATATTCAAGTAGGAAGTCCTCGATTTATTATTGAAACAACCGATAAAGATCCTATAGATGCATTACGAGATGCTATAAAAAGATTAAAAAAAACAAATGCATCATTAATAGAAACATTTGCTGATGCAAAATAAAAAAAAACAATATT
>JBAZCJ010000103.1:0-4937 GCA_041671005.1 Candidatus Woesearchaeota archaeon
ACAGATGAATATGATGCATTACCATATGAACATTCAGTTGATAATCAAATCCCATTTTTGCAGCGAATAAATCCGAAAATTCAGATTCTTCCATTAGTTGTTGGAGAAATAGAAAATAGTGATGCACAGGAAATTGCCAAAAGTTTAACAGAAATTGATGCAGTACATATTTTTTCTTCAGATTTAAGTCATTTTAAACCTTACAATAGTGCAGTGTTAACAGACAAAGCATCATTGAAAATACTTCAAAATTTAGATATTGATCATTGGGAAAATATTGATGCTTGTGGAAAATATCCTTTACGTGTTATGATGCATCTTTGTAAAACAAAAAAATGGGATCCACACCTGATTGAATATAAAAATTCAGGAGATATTACTAAAGATAAAAGTTCTGTTGTTGGGTATGGAAGTATGTGGTTCTGATTATAGTTATTAGACTTAATTAAGAGAATTTAATCTAACGCTTATTTCAGTGAGGGAATTCTGTTTAGATTCATTGCATTGATTGATTTGAGTTTCTAATTCTTTTTCCATTGAAGGATCTTTTTCAATAACTTTATTATAACACATACATCTTAATTTACTATATACTTCTTCACATAATAATGGGTTATCATTTTCTACTGCTTTGTCAATTATACATAAATAATTAGATTTATACGAAAAATCAATAATTTGTATATTTGAGGTTCCACAAGAAAAATAATCTATGAAAAATATTGGAAGATACAAAAGGAATATTATTCCACAGATTATTAAAATCCATTTACTTATAACATTACATAGTATGATCCCTTTTTTTATAATTGATTCTTTATTTAATAATAATGCAGTAAATAGAAGAGAGATAAAGATCATAATGATTCCTAACAATGGGGGATAAAATATCAGAAAAAGACCTTCTCCAAGACATGCGATGTCATGACAGGGGAATAATACGCTGAAATGAATAATAAACAATATTGTTGAAAAAACAATTCCTCCAACAATCATTAAAGGAATTTTGTAATATAATGTGGAATTTTTATTTTTTAAATAATAATTTTTCTGAATAAGGTAACTTAATGTTGTAATTGGTAATAATATTGAGAAGAAAAATAAAATCTTAAACAATATTCTTTCAATATCATATGATGATACATCAAATTGATACTGAAGGTATATAGTTATCGAATAAATACTATACATTAAAAAAATAGCTATTGCCCAATAAATATGATTTGAAATTTTTAGTTTATTCTTCACATCTCTGTATTTAAATGTTAAGGTATATATTTCTTTTGTTTTCGTATTTTAAAGAAAGTTGGGGTTATTTAATTACTCATTTCTTTTCTAATTCAATTGTTTCTGTAATAAAGAAAACCATTAATCCCATATAAATTAATCCTAATATGACTTCTATCATGACAAATATCCTATAATCTCCATGAGGAATAATATCTCCAATTCCTAACGTAGTAATTGTTGTTGTTGAAAAATAAAATGCATCTTCAAAAGAAAGGCGTGATTGAACCGAATTCATTGTGAAATATGATTTTTCTTCATCTAGTTCCATTGGTTCTTGATAAATGAACGCAAACATAGTAATAGTAAACAAAAAAATGAATATTAAACTGAGAATGAATTCAAATTTGTGTATTTGTTTTTCGTAAAACAAATGAACATAATACCACAAAAATCCTAAAGTAAATATAACAATGAATAATAATGCTCCAACAAGGTCTTCGTCAAATGATACAAAAAATCTATGAGATAAAAATGCAAGAATAATTATTCCTAAGATAATTGCAATGCGTTTTGATAATTCTTTTACATATTTTGGATCCATATTATGTGTATGATGTACTTGCTTTAATATATTGTGGAATAATATTGAAAATCTTTCAAAAAAATTGAACAAAGGTTTATATATTTGAATTGTATTAATTTTTTTATGAAACAAATATGGGATTATCTTGCATGGATTGTTTTGTTTCTTATTTTGGTGTGGCTTATTTTAAAGATAGTTGGAGTAATTCATACTCCTTTATGGCTTGAATATTCTCCTCTTTTGGGTGCTGTATACATAGCAGGATGGGCTATGAATAAATTAGATCGTGCAACTGAAGATATTAAAGAACTTAGAAATGATATTAAACGAATCGATTCAGATGTAGGAATTATAAAAAATTCTTGTCCTAGGCAAAATAAACAGAATGTGTGTTGATTCACAACTTTTAAATACATTCAACATATAGTTAGTTTATGAAAAACAAAACAGTAGGTATTTTTATCATTATAATTGCATTGATTATTGGACTAATTATCTATTTATTCAATCGTGCATTGACTGTAATTGTTAACACTGCTTGTGCTCATGGTCCTGAATGTCCTATGTGGGGTTCAATTAAGGTTCATACGTATTTAAGTATAATTCTTATGATAGGAGTTATTGCTGTAGGTGTTTACTTTATATTTGCAAAAGAAAAAATAGTTGATACCAAAGAACAGAAAAAAGATATAGCAAAATTAAGACAGAAACTAACTGCAGATGAGAAAATAGTAATAGATAAAATTGTTGAAGCAGAAGGTTCAATATTTCAATCAGATTTAGTTGAAAAAACTAGTTTTCCCAAAGTAAAAGTTACACGAATTCTTGATAAATTAGAAGGCATGCAGGTTATTGAACGTAAAAGACGTGGCATGACTAATGTTGTTATATTAAAGCATTGAAAATACTCTAATGAAACTAGTTTCATACAATGCTTAATATGCTGTTTCACTCTTCTTATTTCATATGAAAACACAAAATAAACCTCACTGCTGTCAAAGCAAAGATGAGAATCAGAACAACGAAACAAAAGGACTTAAACAAGGGATTGTTTATGGCCTTATTCCCCATATAGGCTGTATTGTATTTCTTTTATTAAGTATATTAGGAGTTACAACTGCAACTGCATTTTTTAGGCCATTGCTTGCAAGCAGCTATATTTTTTATGGACTTATAGGGATGTCATTAGTATTTGCAACCCTTTCAGCTGTTGTTTATCTTAAACGTCTTAACATGTTATCTGTTGAAGGGATTAAAGCAAAATCACAGTATTTAATGATTTTATTTGGCACAACTGTGTTTATCAACATATTTTTGTTTATGGTTGTATTTCCTTATACAGCAAATATTAATTTTGGAAATGGATTAATTGGATCTACAGTAGCATCTGATATTGCAACTGATACATTAAGTATTGCTGTTGATATTCCATGTACAGGTCATGCATCTTTGATTAAACAAGATATTATGGCATTAACTGGTGTGTCAAACGTTGAGTTCAAATCACCTAACATTTTTACAGTATCATATGATGCCGCAAAAGTATCACAACAACAAATTTTGGCATTAGAAATATTTCAATCGTATGCTGCAACAATAGTTTAATATAGCTTAGGAGGATGAACATAATGATGAAACTAACTCTTCCAATTCAAGGCATGCATTGTGCATCTTGTGCACAAAAAATAGAAACTACTTTGAAGAAAACAAAGGGTGTTATTTCTGCTGCAGTAAATTACTCTACTGAAAAAGTAGTTGTTGAAACCTCTCTTTCTTTACAAGAAGTTTCTCTAATTATTGAAGGATTGGGTTATATAATTCTCAAAAATGAAAAACAGGATCTTGAAAAATCCAGAAAAAAAGATATTCGTGAATTAAAAATTCTTTTTTTCTTTTCGCTTATTTTTACTCTTCCTATCTTTATTCTTTCATTTTTTGATTTTCCCTATCATCATCTTCTCTTGCTTATCCTGACTACTCCTGTACAATTTTATATTGGTGCTCGATTTTATAATGGTGCATATCATGCAGCAAAAACATTATCTATGACTATGGACACATTAATTGTTATAGGTACAACAGCTGCTTATTTTTATAGTGTTGCAGTCACTTTTTCTTCATCTTTTGGAGATTATGTTTATTTTGATACTTCTGCGGTTATTATTACATTTATTATTTTAGGTAAATGGCTTGAAGCATTGACAAAAGGGAAAACAAGTGACGCAATAAAAAAATTAGTTGGATTACAATCAAAAACTGCAATTATTTTTAAAAATAATAAGGAGATTCAAATTCCATTGTATGATGTGAAGGTAGGAGATATTGTGATTGTTAAACCAGGACAGAAAATTCCTGCTGATGGGATTGTTGTTTACGGACATTCGAGTGTTGATGAATCTATGATCACAGGAGAAAGTATTCCTATTGAAAAAAATAAAGGGAGCATTGTTATTGGTGCAACTGTAAACAAAAATGGATATTTTAGGTTTAAAACAACAAAAATAGGTAAAGATACTGTGCTTCAACAGATTATTAAACTTATTGAAGATGCACAAGGAAGTAAAGCCCCTATACAGAAACTTGCAGATACTGTGAGTGGGTATTTTGTTCCGATTGTTATTTGTATTGCACTTCTTTCTTTTACAGCGTGGTTTTCTTTAGGGTATGGATTTGTTTTTGCGTTGAAAATATTTATTGCTGTTCTTATTATTGCATGTCCATGTGCATTAGGATTAGCAACTCCTACTGCATTAATGGTTGGGACTGGAAACGCTGCACAGCAAGGAATTTTGATTAAAAATGCTGAAGCGTTAGAAAAGGCTCAAAGTATTACAACCGTTGTTTTTGATAAAACAGGAACTGTGACAGAAGGTAAACCAAAAGTTATTGATGTTATTGCATTGAAGGGATATGATAAAAAGACAATATTGTTTTATGCTGCAATTGCAGAAAAAAGATCAGAACATCCTCTTGCTGAGGCTATTATTTCTGCTGTAAAAGGATCAATTCCTTCTGCTTCTTCATTTAAAGCATTTCCTGGATTAGGAATTATTGCAACATATAAAAAAGAGCGGATAGAATTGGGGAATCGGGTGTTAATGAAAAAATATAATATTATTATTCC
>JBAZCJ010000104.1:0-4935 GCA_041671005.1 Candidatus Woesearchaeota archaeon
TAGAAGTATTAAGGGAATTAGGTTTAACAGATGGTGAAATTAAAGTATATTTAGCTTTGTTAGGTCTTGGAGAAACAACAACAGGGCCTATTGTAGAACAGTCAGGAGTATCTGTGTCAAAAGTATATCTTATCCTCGATAAATTAGCCCATAAAGGTCTTGTGTCGCATATTGTTAAACAAGGAGTCAAATATTTCGTATCTGCAAATCCTGAGCGTTTAATGATATATTTTGAGCAGAAAAAAGATGCATTGCAGGAGCATGAAAAAAAATTGAAAATACTTATTCCTGAACTTGAATTAAAAAAAAATACAACATTGACAGCAGAAACTGCACAGGTTTTTGATGGTCTTAAAGGAATTCAAACTGCTCGAGAAAGAACTTTACAGATTATGAAAAAAGGAGATGAAATGTGGATTATTGGCATTGCAAAAACGCCTTATGATAGATTGACTCCCTATTTTGCAGAGTATCATGATAGAAGATGGAAAAAAGGAATTTTTTGTCATTATTTGTATAACCAATATGCACGAAAACCATTTGGTGAAAAATCCGCATCATACCCTTTAAGTGAAGTGAGATATATGGCAGAAGGGTTAATTACTCATGCATGGATGGAAATATATGCAGATACAGTTACAATTGGAATTAATACAGGTAAATCATTTTCTGTTGTTTTGCAAAATCCAGAGGTTGCAGATTCTTTCAAAAGTTATGCAAAATTACTCTGGAGTTTAGGAAAGCCTCATAAATCTTAATAAACCCCTCTTTCTTTTTTCTGTTCATGTGCGGCATATTTGCAGTATACAAAGATTTGAATCAAGAAAGAGCAGAGAAAGCAATTTCTTTGTTGAAACACAGGGGAAGTTCTTTCAAAAAAATAATAGAATCTGATCGAATTCTCTGTCACTTTCTCCATCCAGTTGTTAATCATATTGAGCAGCCATTAATGTCTCAAACATCTGCGCTCATGACCAATTGTGAAATTTATAACTGGAAAAAGCTAAATAAAAAATACAATTTTAATGTAAAAAATGATGCTGAAGTTTTGTTTAAATTATTAGAATTAAAAGGAATATCTTCATTAGAAGAACTGAATGGCGTATTTGCAGTATTTTATCAAAAAAATGATACTGTTTATCTTGCGAGGGATATTATTGGAGAAAAGCCTTTGTGCTATGTGTATAATGAACATGTTTTTGCATGTGCATCAGAAGCAAAAGCATTAGTGCAGTATGGAGAAGTTTTTCACTTAAGACCAACTGAAATTGTACAATACACTCCTTCGCTACATAAAATGAGTATTATAAACAGAAGTTTTTTTACATTACCTGTAGAAACAAAAAAATCTAAAAAAGAAATACTTAAAGAACTTGAAAAACATATTGTTGAGTCTATAAAAGCACGTACTGATGGACTTGAATCCGTTGGTATTTTGTTTTCTGGGGGTATTGATTCTACCCTTGTTGCATTTATATGCAAGAAATTAAAAAAAAAGATTACTTGTTACACTGCGGCATTTCAGCATGGTAATACCCGGGATGCCCCTGATCTTGTTCAAGCAAAAATTGTGGCAAAAAAGCTAAAACTCCCATTAAAATATATTATTTTAGATTTAAAACAAACAGAAAATATTATCCCCAAAGTAGTTTCAATTATAGAAACTAAAGAAGTTGTTAAAGTTGGAGTTGCGTTGCCATTTTATTGTGCAGCAGAACTTGCAAAAAAAGACAAGCAAAAAGTTTTGCTTAGTGGTCTTGGTAGTGAAGAAATTTTTGCAGGATATCATAGGCATATGAAAGTGTTACAGCAAGAAAAAAATATTAATGCTGAGTGTTTAGAAGGATTAGGGCAATTATGGGAAAGAGACCTGTATAGAGATGATCTTGTAATGATGGCACATACGTTAGAATTGCGGTTGCCTTTTTTAGATCATACGTTGATAAATTATGCATTAAGTATTCCTGCTAAATATAAAATAAATAAAAAACAAAGTAAAATTATTATGAGGGAACTTGCAATACGATTAGGCATTCCTAAATATATTGCAATGAAAAAAAAGATTGCAGCACAATACGGCAGTAATTTTAATAGAGCATTAGAAAAATTAGCAAAAGGAAAAAAGAAAGATTATTTGGAACGGATTTAATTAATGAATATATCCTGAATGAATTGGAAGTGGTCTTTTTCTTTCCAATATTTGGTTTAATCTATAAATCTCACCGGCATCTGTAATTCCATGCAAAGGCAATTGAACAGAAAATTGAGTTCTTTCAGATAACTGTTGTGCAAAATAAGTTACAGAAGGTCTATTAAATGCAGCAACTAATCCTTGAATCCTTCGTTGCATAGATGCCTTTAAATTTTCTTTTGCATATTGGTTTGTCCAAAATGTTTGATATGCTTCATGACATAGCCGTATTGTTGCGTCTAAAGCCCCTTGTGTTTCAAAAGTTGCAATGAATGTATTTTGTGCTTCTCGATGGAAATCTTCGTAAGTTTTGTTAGGTGTTGCAATCAAAGAAGGCATGCGTTGTTGTAAATGTCTCTCTTTAGTTAATCCTTGTTCTGCAGCTTGTCCAAGTGCAAACATTGCTCGAAGGACATCTAAAGGATGATAATCTGTTGGTCTTCCTGCACGTGCACTGCCATAATACACAATACATGTTTCATTAAATGACTCGGGATGTTTGAGCATCTCTGTCATTAATTCAAGGGAAGATCCATGTTTCACTAAAATATCAGTTCCAGGTACTTTAACTGGAAGTGGAGAAATTTTTGTTGCAAGATCAAATGCCCCTTCAGGGTAAAGAAGATGAATTGTAAAGTCAGGAGAAAATGCTTTGAATAAAGGAACACATTCTGCTGCAATAGGTCCTGCAATTTCAGTTCCATGTGCAATCATAACTATGGAAGATACAAATTGAACAAGATGTGTATTATCTCCAACTATAGTTTTGATAGTAGCAGCAGCTTTTTTTAATGCAGATGCATCAGCATCATATAATCCATCTATAAGCATTAACTCTCTGCGTTCTGCAGGTTTATCTGGAAGTTTTTTGTCAAGATCAGCGGTATATGTTCCGTCTCGTAATAACGGAAAATTACATTCATGGAGAATTTGTTCATAAAGTCTAGGATCAAGGGTTTTTACAAATGTTTCAACAAATGCTCTTTTTTCTGAAGCTCCACTTGCAACAATATCTGCTGTAACAAGTACTAGTCCAGAACCAGTTGGAAGTCCTCCTCGTGGTTTTCCGCGTTCTGTTTTCCATTCTCCTGATGGACTTAAATATCGTTTACTATCAACGACTAACTCTGATATATCTGTTAAACGTGGGAATAAAGATGGAAGTACCGCAGGAAGTCTATAATCAGAAGTGCCTGTATGCAAACAAATAGTTGCTGCATGATCAACATCAGTATTTTGAAGTAATACACGGACTACTGGATCTGTTGAAAAAAGGTGTCTAACAGTTGCAGCAAGATCGTCTTTATACAAAGATCCTTTACTGTGTTCAGGATATAATATTACTCTTCTTAAATCATGAGAAGGAATCATTACTTCTCTTACTCCGTTAAGATCATTGTCTCTTAAAACACGATAAATAGGTGTATGATTTTGTATAGATTCAAGTAAAAATCTAATATGCGGATAAGTATATGTATCTACATTCACCATTTTTCATCACCTGAGAAAGAGCATCCTCGTCGAGAACTAATCAATGTAATCGAGGTTGTCATTAAAAAATATAAACAGTAATTCAGAATTTAAATAGTTGATTGTTTTAGTTATCAAACAAATCTAAAGTAAAATAATTTAATAACGACACTCCTGTTTCATCTATTTTCAAATTAATTTGCCAGTGTTCAAGTCCTCGTGACGTTGCTTTTTTTATTGTATTAATAATTTCAGCATTTGGTTTTTCTGGAATTTTGAATGGCGTTGCATTGTACATATAACATAAAACAAGTAATGCTCGTTGTCCTGGGTTTATATTTTGAGAAATCTCTTCTACATGTCTTGCTAATCGTTCAAAAGAATTAAATGTTGTATTTGGTTTTCTCGTTCCAAATGGAAGATGTGTTAATGGAGTTTTCACTTCAAGAAAGCAAGTGTTATTTATTAAAAAATCAATTTTTGAATTATGTAATTTTACTTCTCGTTGTATATTTGTAACTGAAATCATATTCTTTAAAAGATTATTTTTAAGAAAAAATTCAATGTACGTATTTGCTTTTGTCTGGTCTATTCCTATCCATCCTTTTGAGTTTAGAGAAATTGCTTCCACAGTATATTTAGTTTTACGATGAGGATCTGTGGATTTTGAGAGTAAACAAGGAATCTCTTTGAAGACAATATTACCAATTCTTCCAGTGCAAGGGCAATGACATTTTTCTGTCTTTCCTTTAATATCAACCTGCATGATAAATCGATTAGGTCGTGATTTGATTAATTCAGGAATAAGAGGTTTAGAAAAGAGATATTTGTTCATAAAAATATTAATCTATGTTAATTATTAAAACTTGTCGTTTAGAAAATATTATTTAGAATATAAAAAAATAATAAATTAAACTTAAAGTTGTTCTACTTCTTCAAGTTTTGCTTTTAATGCAACAGCTTTGTCCATTCCTTTCTTTGTTTCTTGGACCGCAATGGTAGCTTCAGAAATCATCTGGTTCATTAATTGAGTTAATTGATGATCATGTACTTTTAATTGACTAAGTCTTGTTACAACCATGGGCAAAAATCTTTCAATGTTTTGACATTCATTGTTAGCTGTATAAGCATGAACGCCTAATTCATACATTTGTTGGCTTAGTCTTTTCATTCAATCACCTACTGATACTTTTATATTAAGAATTTATAAAATTTTTGAATATTAATTTGTGTTTTATTACTTTATGTTATTAATTTATTTGATAAACTCAATA
>JBAZCJ010000105.1:0-4917 GCA_041671005.1 Candidatus Woesearchaeota archaeon
ACCATTATTCCTTTGCTCACGCCCAAGCCTTTAGAATCTCTAAATGCTTTCTGCACAAGAACTTGTATAGTATCTTTTGCAGGATATGCAGCTTCAACAGCAAGGTTGAATGCCCATCGTCCAGCTTGTGCAAGATTATTTTTATAGACAGTTTCATCTACTGCTAAGACTTGTTTAGTGAATATGTGTCCATTTTCATATACTGCTGTAAGATCCAGACCAATTTCCATAGGCTCAATACCTAACCGGCCCAAAATACTTGCAAGCTTTTCATTAATAATATCTCCTTTATGTGCAACAATAGCATCTACTTTAATTGCAACCTTCCCACCATCAATACCTGCTTTTAAGCCAAATTGAGCGAGTTCACCAATAATTGGACCTGGTGCAAAACTAGTTGGCCCTGCTTTAACTTCAATATCTCCTGGAGCAATCTGACCAGCTTTTGCTGGTGCCTTTGACTTATTTTTTGCAAGTTTTTTATATAATGCAAAAGGATTATCTTTTGTAAAAATCATAGCAGGCATACCTTCCATATATTGTTCAAGTTGATCAATGCCTTTTTTCTTATCTTTAACATTTTCAATTGCTTTTTTTAACAATCGTCTTTTTGTCATACGAAGAACAACAGTCTGTCGAAGCTGTGCTCGCATATTTTGAAGCTGTTTTGTTGGAAGATTATTCATATTAACAATTCCGACAATAGGATATTCTTCCAAAAGTTTTGTAAATTCTTTTACTGTCCCTAATTTTTCTTGTTTTGTTATTGAAATTTTCTTTGTCATTATTCCACCTTTATTGGTTTAGACATTGTTAATTTAAGAAAAACCTGTTTAATGTTTTTGTCATGATTTGGCAAATGCTGTAAAAGTTGACTATAAAGATATTCAACATTCTCTGCAATCTGTGCATCTTCTTCTCCTTCATGAGCAATTCTACATTGAACCTGTAATTGGGTTTTTGCACTAACTTTTAGTGTTTTTTGCAATCGATCATACAATGGTTTTAATGCTCCTTTTGGTGGAACAACACAACCTGCTTTTGGGTTAGGCATTTTTCCACGTGGACCAAAAATCTTACCAAATGTACCTGCAATTTGACCCATAATATTTGCCTGAGCAATAAAATAATCATATTCTGACGCAAGTTGCTTTGCTTTCTTTTTATCAGCATATTCTACAAATTCCTGTTGAAGAATAACTTTATCACATACTTTTGTTGCTTCTTCTTTTAATTCAGGCCCAATTAATGCACAAACTTTGACAGATTTTCCCCTTACATGAGGAAGAGTTACAAAAAATTCAACCTGTTCTTCAGGTTTTTTAAGATTAAGACCTTGAAGTGTAATGATAACTTCAACATTCTGTTTAAATTTTCTTTTTTTAGAATCTGCTTTGAGCTTTTTAACTGTATCTAATATTTTAGCTTTATCCAATTTTTTCACCTAGTACCCTTCTATGTGCATATAGCTCATAGTTCCACGGGAATAACTATAAAGAAAAGCCAGTTATTTATAAAGATTATTATTTAATAACTATTTTTTATATCCCATCTTCTCTTGCATAGTCTGAATAAACTGTTCAATATCAGGAGTCATTTGTGCAATAATATCTGTTGGTCCTATACCTTTAGGCATAATTCTTACTCTGCCGACAAAAGAAAGAATAAACTGAAAAAAATCATAAAATCCCATGACAAGACAATACCCTAAAATGATTAATGCAATTATATTCATATTAAAAAAAGGATGAATCGTAAGAAATGTATCTGCAATAGGAATTATCATTGTCAATCGTTGCCAAAGAACTTCATTATAAAAATAAAAAATACCTGATCCTAAAAGATATCCTGCTGCCCAAAGTACTTTAAGCATCTTAACATTGGTATAATATTCAACAAGTTCAATATTTTCAAGATTAAACTCTATCAATGTTTTAGGAAATTTCTTCAATAGAATCAATCGTTTTGTAGTTACAACTGCAATATAAAATCCAAGAGGATATTTAAACTTAATTTCTTCTCCATCTGTCAAAAATTTACCATATTTTGCAAACAATTCAACAAACTCAGATGACTGTTCAAAGGATTGCTCTTTTTTAAGCGTTTCATCAAGATATTTAATAACAGTTTTTTCTTCCCACCCAGCACCAAGAAGTTGAGTTCTAATCTCCTCTTTACTAAATCCTTTTATATGCTGCTGCTTGATGTAATTCATCAATTTAAGTGTTGCATCGACGTCCATGCTCATTCTATGAAAGATGTATTATTTAAACGTTATTATACAGATAAATGTGTATGAATATTCAAATTTCAATATGTATTTGAAAAGAATTACTATTTAAGCCCTAGATTGTAATATTTGTTTAGCAACATATTCTATTCCATCCATTGTAGAAAACTGTCTTCTTTGTACAGCAGTTGCTTCTAATAATGATCGTGCTTCAAGAGTTTTATTATTAAAATAAATTTCCGGATCATCACCAGATTTGTATGGGACAGGTTCAAATTCTGTTTCTGCTTGTTGACATGTCCATAAAGTTCCCCATCCTGCACGACCAACAACACGTACAACATTTGAATGTGCAATAACAGATGGTTCTTCAATTCTATATCTGTTATCTTTAATCCATGGAGGAACTATAATACTATATCCCTGTTGTGATAATGCTGCAGCGCGATCTAAAATCGTTTGTATTTCACTTCCGGTCCCGCTAGGCATACAATAAACACTACGAAGAGGAATATCTTTATCACACTGTTTTGAAAGAGGTTTTAATGGAGGCGTAGGTATTTCTCGTTCAACAGATTTCCTATGAGGATCATAAGAAAATGTGTGTACAGATGGAATAAAAGCAGCAGCAAAATCTCCTTCAACTGTTCTCATTACTTTTGATCCTTGTTCAAGATTAGAAACATTAAATCCTAATCCTCCTTCTTGAACAGTATACTGAAGTAATTGAGATAAGACTGTAGGAAATGCATAATATATCTCATTAGTAATACGTGTTTTAGCTCCAGTATTGATTTCAAAATCAATTGTACCATATCTTTCGTTCACATAATGTCTTATAGCTGATTCTACTCTTTCTCTTTTATGTACAATCTCATCAATATGTTTATCAAAATCATTATCTTTGAATAACAATGGTTGAACCAGTTCACCAAGCACAGAATCTAATGTTGCAGTAATTCCTTCTTCGTTTAATATTCTTTCTTGACGACCCGGATATAAAAGAGGCATAATAATTTCTATTTTTTCACCAATAAGCTCTTGATATTTTCTAGCAATAAGCCCACCAAGAATATATGGTTCATTACCATGAGATGGATTAACAATAACTTTCATCTTTGGAAGAAACAGAAATTCTCTTTTAAATTTGACGCAAAATTTATTGATTAATCTCTTTCAATATTTTTTTTCCTAATTCTTCTGTTGCTGCACAAACAACAGGATATTTTCCATTGAATTCAAGAACAACATTAGAATAAGAATTTCCCTGCCAATCTGAAACAAAACCTCCAGCTTCAATCACTAAAAACGCAACGCCGATTTCATATGATTTACATGATTTCCCGACAAAAGCATCTGCAATACCGGAACTCACCGCAGCACAATGATATCCAGTACTTCCAGCATCTTTTACCCATGTTTTTTTGTTTAATGGTGCAAGAAATGGAAGATCACTCATTTCATACATGTCAAGTCGCACAGCTGTTTTCTTAGTTAATTCCACACAATGAGAAGTTTGACATTTCTCCTGTCCTAACCAGCATCCTTGTCCTTGAACAGCAGACCAAATTAATCCAGAGTTATATTCTTTTAATACTGTAACTAAACAATGTCCAAATAATCCAGATGCATCAAAAATAGAAATAATTGTGCAGCACGGCATTGTTCCATTACTTCGACGCCAATTTTCTGTCCCATCAATATCATCCCACATAATAATAAATTGTGGATTTTTTGTGTTTATAATTCCCAATTCCTCACTATACAAGTCTGCAGGAATACCTGATTCTTGAAAGAATTTGCACAATGCTTCTGATACTGCATGATCTGCTTTTGTTGAAGTATTAACTGCATCGTTATCAACAACTTCAGTTTTACCAGAGGAACCTAACATACTAATTGTTTCTGATGCAACAATTAAAGCATTTAAACAAAGCTGATGAAGTTTCGATTTTGTCCACATAAAATAAAAGAAATAAAAAGAAGTATAAAAAACTATTCATCATCCATATCTGTATCTTTATCTTCTGCTGCATCTCGTCTAATGACTTTAACAGCATCAAGTTTTACAGTAAGTGGAATTGGAACAGCTGCTTCAAGCAATTCAACAACAACTTCTTCTTTTGTTAAATCTAATCGTGTAACTTTTGCTTTTTCACGTTTAAATGGACCACTGATAAGTTCAACAATGTCGCCTTTTTCAATGTTAACAACGAGTTTCACTTGTTCAAGCATATGTTCAATTTCTTTATATTGAATTTCATTAACCAATAAACCTCGTGCATAAGGAACGTTAAATGCTGCCTGTTCTGCATCAGCACGACCTATAGCTTCAACAAAAATATATCCTCGCATACCATGGGGCCTGACAAGGGAATATACATTCATACCTTTTTTATTGATGTTACTTGTCATAAAATCCATAACTTGATCTTCTCTATTTGCAGTAGTCCTAAGAGCAAAAATATGGCTCTCCTGTACTTTATTAGTTTCTTCACTCATTGTTTCACCTTATTTGAACACTAAAACTTCAATCATTTGAATGACAAAGCCCAGCAGTCCTATTACTAATATACCTAATCCAGAAACCTTGACAATAGTGATAAATTCTTCTCGTGTTGGTTTCTTTGTAACTGTAATTACTCTTTTGTATTCCAAGATAAGTCTTCTGATTTTATAGACAATAC
>JBAZCJ010000106.1:0-4878 GCA_041671005.1 Candidatus Woesearchaeota archaeon
CGCAACTTGTGCTGCAAGCTTTCCTGGAGGCAACTTCAAATCACTCCTGACAAGAATTACTTGTTTGTATTCTGGCATAACAGGATTATGAATGAAGGATTATTTAAAAGTATTGAAAAACTTAAACTAAACTAAACACATCTTCTAAATTAACAATTGGTTTGTCAACTTTATTTTTGTCATCTAATCCAATTCTTGGACACGCACTATTAACCCAACATTGAACAAATGGAAAATTGTTTAACTGAACAAAATCAATTGTATTTGCCATAAAAATATATGTTTTTTTTTCTTTTGCATTGCATTTTTTCTTGAATTCTACTGCTCGCTTAAGCCATTGCTGACCTGGTTTTGCTGAAACAATAATTCCAATTGTATCTGCTTCAAGAAATTTTATAATTGCAATTTTATGCTTTTTTACTATTGTATCAATATCTTTTCTATCAAATAAAATCATCTGTTTCGTATACGGATTATAACAATAAATTGGTTTGTTGTTTTTTACTGCAATAGCTTGCGGATGAAATATACCATCACCAACGTACAAAAATGCTTTTGCATCAGATGCAATAAATTCACATCCCAATATTTGACCAGCATACCGTGTATGCTTTGCTTTTGGAATTGTTACTGCTATTCCTGCTGCCTCTAACTGATGTTTTATTGCATTTAACGAATCTATGAATTGTACAGTTGTAAATAGTGCTATGTCTTTTGGCAACTGTTTGATTTGTTCAGCTGTAAGTTGTATATTTATTTTTACTCGCGCTTCAAGGAAAAGTGTTTTCATACAGGAATAAAAAGAAGATTGATTTTTAAAGGTTTAGTGGTTTTCTATTATTTAAACTATAATAAATAACTTTAAAAATTCTAAAAGGTTTCTTTTTTTAACAGGTACATACTATGAATTTATTAACAGAAGATCAACAAAAAAAGATTAAAAAAGGGATTTTTAATTTATTAGATAATTATAGACTTACACGAATACCAACAAACTGGTTAATCAAAGTATTAGGAGAACCATATCTCGCAGGACACAGTTTAGAAGAAGGACTAGGGACTGTTTCTAAAGAATATACTGATCACACAAGATATTCTACTTTAGATATACTTGGGGAATCTGCAAAGAGTTTGGAGGATGCACAAAGATATCGAACAGCTTACAATACTCTTCTAAATACTATTCCAAAAGGAACACTTACTGATGTTGCTACTATTTCTGTCAAGCCAAGCGCAATTTGTTTTTGCACGGAAACTGAGAGAGCAGTTACATTTGATGATGCCACGCCTTTTGAAGGAACTTTAGAAGCAATTGTGAAAAGTGCAAAAGAAAAAGGAATTGGCGTTACTTTAGACATGGAAGATAATAGATATACTGATGCATCATTACAAGTAGCACAATCATTATGGTCCAAAGGATATGATAACTTAGGAATTGTATTGCAATCTAGATTAAACAGAACTCTTCCAGATATTAGAAGAATCTTAAATCCTTTTGAATCGTATCCTATTCCTACAGATAAAATAAGAGTACGAGCATGTATAGGAATTTATGATGAACCTGCAAATATTGCAACAAAAGATAAAAGAATAGCAAAGAAACGATTAATAGCCAATATTCAAAATTTATTTACATTTGGCGCTTATGTAGAAATTGCAACTCATGATCATGAGGTTATACATGAGGTAGTTAAATATATCCAAGAACAACATATTTCTTCAGACAGGTTTGAGTTCCAATTTTTAAAAGGAGTTCAAAACGCGTATGATATAGAAACAGAATTACAAAATCAAGGATATAAAGTACGATATTACATGCCTTTTGAAATTAAAGAAGGGGATGGAATTCCATACATGAAGAGAAGATTAATTGCAAATCCTGACATGGTAATTTCTGGCGCTAAAAATATGTGGCAACAAGCAATAAATTATATTAGACATCTTAACAAACATTAGAAGTTTTGCTTATGTAAATTTATATCCTCTTATTCTATCAACAACAGGTAATACTTTTCGTTCATACCAGGTTATAGGTAAAAGTCTTGGTAATGTTACTATCCCTTCATCTAATGTCAGTCTTGCTAATCGTGGTAAAAGAAATTCTCCATGCATCATATATGCTCTTTCTGCTCGTCTATATCCAATTTCATGAGCAATAACTTCATTAACATTTAAGAGAGGGGAACCATATAAATTTAAAAAAAAATCACTTGGCAGCAGTTCAAATTGATTCCCTTGACTCACATCATGTACTATTTTGCCATAACGTCCAACAACTTCCAGTAATGTGGTTCCCACTCTACTGGTCTCATCTTTCTTCCTTTCTCTTCTTTGTATTTCCGGAAAAAGGGTTGTATTGATTCTATGATGTAAATAGTGAGACACCTCTTCTCCAATAGATTTATCAAAAGAGTCTGACGCAATACTAACTGTGTTTGTATCAAAATAATACTCCCCAGGAGAAACTTTAGTTTCATCATTAGATTCACAAATCTCAACAGTAGGTCTTCTAAATCCTTTAAGTTCTTCTTCAGAAACACCAAACTTTGGTGCTAAAAATACTATTGCACCTTCTATTCTCTCTGTTAACTCTGCAATTTCTGTCATTGTATTAATCACTTACTAAAGACAAAGAACTCAATTTTCAGTTATAAATTTATATGCTGAAAACACTGCAAGAACTCCTTCTGCAACACCGACAATTGCCTGCTTAAATCTCGTATCAGTAACATCACCTGCTGCATAAAAACCAGGAAGGTTTGTTTGCGCATTTCTATCAATGACAATTTCTCCTTTTTTATTTAATTCAACACCAATTTTTTTACCAATTTCGGATAAAGGAATATGACCTATTTCAACAAACACTGCATCAACAGGTAATTCTTTTTGATTATTATGTGAATTATCTAACACAACTGCATTGAGATATTTTGCTCCTTTGATTTCAGTGATATTTGTATTTTTGATAATTTCAAGTTTATTTTCTTTAATTGCTTTTTGTATTCTCGCCAGATTGACAGGTTCTGGATGGATTTCTTCTCCACGATAAATAATATACACTTTCTTTGCCCATTGTGTTAAAAGAAGTGCTTCTTTTGCTGCTGAATCTGATCCACCAACTACGCCAACTGCTTTATTTCTATATAATGCACCATCACATAATGCACAACTATGAACGCCTTTACCAAAATATGTATCTTCTCCAGGAACATTTAATTTTCTCGGTTTTGTACCTGTTGCAAGAATAACTGTTTTTGCCTTGAATACTTTATTTTCTTTTGTTGTAACACTGAAAAGTACATTTCTTTCAATATTTTCAACATATGCTTCTTCCACGTCAATATCATATTCACGCGCATGATCTTCAATTGTTTTTGCTAAATCTGGACCACTTATTTTTTTAAATCCAGGATAATTTTCCACATCATTTGTCCACATAATTGTTCCGCCAGAAATATCACCAATAATTAAAGTTTTTAATTGCATACGTCCTGCATACATTGCTGCAGCCCATCCTGTAACTCCTGTACCAATAATCAGAACATCATAGGTTATTTTAGGATTCCCTGGATTGACCATAATATTATGAAAATCTGCCTCTTTATATAGTTTTTTGCACAAACCATAAAAGAGACAATGGTTTTTTCTTGAATTATTGTGAAATCTGTGTCGAAAACACTGTAGCTCTGCTGCAACGTGATTTCACAATTCCACAAACGCACCGAATTATTAGATATTTACAAGAGGTGCGTTCGTGTTATTGCCAGCGTGGCACAACCCGGTACTGCGAGAGTCTCGAAAACTCTTACCTTCAAAGGTATCTCGGTTCAAATCCGAGCGCTGGCGTTTAGTTTTTATAGCGCTCAGATTTGACATGCACAAAAACTGCAGTTTTTGGCACAGCGCTCACTTCGTTCGGCTGAATCCGAGTGCTGGCGTTTTATTTCTTTTATATTCTCTTTATTAAAATGCGAAATGTTTAATAAGATTATCAATAAACGATAAGTATGAAACTTAAAATAGATCAAAAAATATTTGAAAAGTTCTCAGGATTAACAATTGGAGTTGTCATCTGTAAAAATCTCAACAATTCTGGAACATCAGATGAAATTCAAAAAGAGATTAGAGTACAAGAAAACAATATTAAAGAAAAGTATAACACTGAAACGTTATCTCAACATCCAAAAATAGATACTTGGAGAAAAGCATATTCTTTATTTGGAGGAGAACCTAAAAAGAATAGATCTTCTATTGAAAATCTTTACAAAATGATATTACAAGGAGTACAATTGAGGCACATTAATCCATTAGTTGATAATTATAATTTTATTTCTCTTAAATATATGGTTCCCGTAGGAGGAGAAGATACAGATAAAATTCAAGGTGATGTTATTTTGACATTTGCAGAATCAAACGAACCTTCAGTTTTGCTTCTTGGTGAAAAAGAACCACATTCCCCACATAATGGAGAAGTAATTTACAAAGATGATATTTCTGCTATTTGCCGAAGATGGAACTGGCGTGAAGCAGAGAGAACAAAGCTTACAGAAAATACTAAAAATTGTTTTCTGGTTATAGAAGGTCTTCTTCCAGTCACAAAGGTAGATATTGAAAATGCAACAAAAGAATTACACACTCTTGTACAAAAGAATTGTGGTGGAAATATTTCTTATATTGTTTTAGATGAAAAATATAACGAAACAGAGATATAACTTATTACATTGAAGTATTGAGTTTATCAAATAAATTAATAACATAAAGTAATAAAACACAAATTAATATTCAAAAATTTTATAAATTCTTAATATAAAAGTATCAGTAGGTGATTGAATGAAAAGACTAAGCCAACAAATTTATGAATTAGGCGTTCATGCTTAT
>JBAZCJ010000107.1:0-4769 GCA_041671005.1 Candidatus Woesearchaeota archaeon
TTCATCTTCAATATTATCAATTTTTAAATGGATTTTGATCTTTTTCCAATCAGGATTAATGTCTTTCAATATATAATTTGCATGTATTGCGAGAATACAATCTCCTTGTTTTGTCAAATGTGTTTCATGAGTAAACTCGACAGTATTTCGATGTATACTCAGAACATTCTCATGACCTTTTGCTGTGAAGTGCATGGATATGAAAAAATATGTATGTGTTCTTATAATTTGCTATATTTTGCGATATGTTTTATTTCTTTTTCATTTATTCTTTTCAATTACCTTAACTTGAAAATGATTAAAAAAAGTATTATAAAATGCGTATAGAAAAAATGTTTAACAATAAATTTTAGAAGATTAACAATAAATTTATGGGAATCACAGGCTCTTGTTGGTTGGGTTTGGGGGGTGGGTCAATGAGAAATAAGATTTTCATTGAGCCAACAAGAGCCCGTAAAACTATGATGTTTGATTAATGACGTTGAAGGCCTTCAAACCTCATAGCTATATTTATGTACAAAGAAGTATATAAATGTTACCTTTTTGTATACTGGTTTGGTATGTTTTCTGTTTCTAATCAGTACGTTTTTTACTTGACAGTGAATATTAACAATTAAACAGAAATTAAACTAAAACTGTCACTTAATAGGGATAAAAAAGAGTAACATTTATAAAACAAAGGGTATTTCCAAGCATCGTAGAAACATGACTAAAAAAAAAGGATTAGATC
Source organism: Candidatus Woesearchaeota archaeon (assembly GCA_041671005.1). Lineage (GTDB taxonomy): Archaea > Nanobdellota > Nanobdellia > Woesearchaeales > DSVV01 > JACRPI01. The sequence goes on from JBAZCJ010000107.1 coordinate 731, forward strand.
TATTAGAAACAGTAGTATACAGAGCTTTCACTAGGGTAAAAACTCATATTGTTCCTGAAATGTATTACACAGGATTAGCATTAACTGCAGGAGCAATTATTGATGATTATACTGCATGGGGATTACTCAAAAGTACTGCTTTCGCTGCATTAAGTGCAGGAACTATTAAAGGAGTTCAAAACGGATTCAATAAATATATGCCTGGATTAGACATTAATCGTAGATCACATGCAGAAGCAATATTAAATTATAGTATTGTCGCTGGAACAGTTGCAACAGTATGCACTGCTGAAGCTCTTGGATTAACTACAGCGCCTTATATTTCTGATGCTCTTACATTAAACACTGCAGGAAATGAAACACAAACAATAAGCACTCTTGCAGAATTAGGATATTTACAATTATTATCATATGGAATATTGGAAACAGGGTTACTTATAAAAGCAGGAATACAAAAATTTACACGCGCAAAACGACAAACTGCCAAAAAAATAGGACGTAGACTTTCTTACGCAACAGCTGCATGTGCATTTGGAATAGGACTAACATTTGCAGCAGATGTAATTAATCCAGTATCTCTTGATACAATAACTCCATTTTATGCATTAGGAATCCCTGCGTCTGTTGATCCTGCAAAACTTCCTCCTGAATTAAAATTAAAACATAGTATATTAGGAGATTATGCAACTGTAAAATTAGAAAAAGGAAATTCACTTTATACTTCTATTGTTCTCAGCCATACAGATTTTCTTGAACATCCAGACGTTATGGATGCTGCATCTCAAATAATGTGGAAAAGTTATGGAATAAAAAATGTATGGACTGGCTTTGATGAAATTCTTCCAACCGATGAATTACGGATCCCAACATCATTACTTTCTGATCGATATAAAACAGAATTTAAAAAACCAAAAGCTGCAAAAAGATTAACAGTAAAACCAACCAATGGAGGAATACTCTCCGGCATTCACGTTATTCTTGACTCAGGACATGGGGGAACTGACTCAGGAGCTCAAGCAAATAATGTTGTAGAAGATGAAACTGCATATGATGTTACATCACGTATTGGAACCTTACTTGAAAAAATGGGAGCAAATGTGTATTATCTTGTTGAAGATCCCCACACAAAACATACAGCATCTGCACAGCTTACTTCAGATAAAGATGAATTATTACTGACAAAACCAAATTATGAAATGAGAAATGCAAAAGCTTCAGCAAATCTTAGAGTCTATTTAACTAATTCTATTTATTATAGTTTAATACACAAAGGAGTTTCTCCTGACGCAATTGTTTATACCAGTTTTCACGTTGATGCATTATCTCCTCATGCACAAGGGATGATGGTTTATTACCCTGAAGCCTCATTACGAAATAGTTCATTAAGAAAATCAGGAAAGCCATACACTCGCTATAGTGAGTTCAATCAAGATCCTACTATTGAAATTGAATCAGACAAAGAACGCAGTGAAGCACAATCTCATTCTCTTGCAGAATTAATTATCACTTCAGCACATTCAAATGATCTTGGGATAGGAATAGTTCCAGTTAGAGGAAGTATTCACAGGGGAAGACAGACATATGTTCCTGCAGTGCTTCGATGGAACCCTGTACCTCAAAAAGTCCTTGTTGAATTGGCAAATTGTGTTAATAGGTCTGATGCACAAGTGTTACGTGATGATGACTCACGACAGACAATGGCACAAACATATGTTGATGCAATCGTTGCATTTTACAAAGGAGGACGCAGATGAGAAAACGAACTTTTTACTCAACATTACTCCCAACATTACTTGCAGTACTTATTGGAGGATATGTTTCACGATCTGACATAGAAAAAAATCCACGTCCAAAACAAGAATCAGTTGCACAAATAAATTGTACAACCATTGATGATGTTGCAAACACAGTTGTTCAAGAATATGCAAAAAAATATTCATTTCCTTCACAGGTTTCAAAATATATTACTGAAAACATGTGCAACGCACTCCTTGTTGAACAGCAACGGGGAATTCCAGCAGCAGGAATACTTGCAAAAGCTGGAAGCGAACATTCATTTGGAAAAAATGCTGAACTTATTTCAAAGGCAAACAATCATTTTGGCATAAAATGGAATGAACAATATAATTCCAAATTTCCTAATTGTGTCAATAAAGAAACTTGGGAGTACAATCCACAAAATAAAGAGATTGCATGTTTTGTAAAATATGACTCTGCACGAGAATCATATCTTCATTTTGGCGAATTTTTGGCAACACGAAATAAAGATGGAGTAAAACCTTATACAGAAGTTATGAAAAATCTCAGCACATCTGTTGGATTTTTACGCGCACTTGCTCAATCACCATATTCTACAAACCCAAAAGAAATTGAATTAACATTAGGAATATTATATAATTATCATCTTGAGGAAATAGTTTCAGCAGTTAAAGAAAAGACTGAGAAGTCTGAAAAATCTGGCAAAGATACTGGACAAAAAGATTTATCTGATTCCCAAAATTTTTACCAACAACAGTTACATACATCTCAATTACTTACAACAAGTGCCTATTCTCTTGGTTTCAAACCAGGTGATCTTATTGTTTTTGAATTAAATACAGGAGTAAGATGTGAAAATACTTCAGTAAAATTTACATATAAACAAAATAAAGAAAAACAAAAAACAGTTACTGTCCCAACATTTGAGTATAATGGTAAAACTTATGCACAACTAGGAGTAGGCATGGAATATTCTCCTCAACGAGCACAAATTGATCTTCAAACAACATGTGTAGAAGATGAAGGAACAAGCAGAATGGTTACTGATAGATATGTTATTGAAATTGGTGGACCTACCTCAGGATTACAAGAATTGCCTTTAACAAAAAGTTCAACAACATTAGCGTTACCTAACGGAGTAGATATCTCTGGAAAAATTACTTATCCAAATAAAGATGTTATGTATCTTGAACCTGCATCATTAATTATAAGAAACACTGTTTTCAAATAAGACTGATATTTATGAACAAAATAAACAAAAAAAAATTGAGGTCATCCATAAAACGAGGAGTACGAAAAGCGATAGCTCCAGCACTTTTCACTGCTTCAAGCATGGTTACTGCAGGGATATTAGGAGAATTAACAGATAAAGTATTTACACTATATTCTCTTGCTGCTGCAACTGCTGGAGCGTACACACTTTATAGATCTGACTGTTATTTACGACATTCATATTTTCATGAAGATCCTACCACGCCAGTTGTAGAACGAAGAACTCTTGATACAATTATTGCAGGAGTACTTGCGTTAGAAGTAGGGGCAATTAGTGTTGCTTCAAATCTGGGACCACTTACACAAGAACCACAATCAACTGGAGCTGAAATTGTAACAGCAACAGGATTACTTCTCGGAACATACGTGTTAGGACGATATGCGTTTACAGGAATCATAAATTATGTAAAAAATTGTAATACCCCTAGAAAAATATTAACAAGACTTGCTATTCCTGCTACTGCAGTTTTAGCTCTTATGTATGCAACAAGTTTACAATCACACCCAAGTCGAATAAATGGGATTCCACTAAAACTTGAACAACCAACTCATCAAGACGGACTTTTTCAAATAAACCAAGAGAGTCCTTTAACTCCGATTCAACAATTGACATACAGCTCTCAACCACCATTCAATGTCTGGCCAGTCGCTGTTGAAGAAAGTGACCGATACGTTACATCATGTTTTGAATGGAGAGGAAAAGGAGTTGCTGGAGGTCAAGGTTCTGAACATCATAGAGGAATAGATCTTCGAGCTCCAAAAGGAACACCTATTCTTGCAGTTGGCAATGGTGTTGTTGAAAAAATTGAAAATAGTTGGGGATATGTAATTGTCAACCATGGTGAAGGAGTACATTCTTCTTATGGACATCTCGATACTATACTAGTTAAGGAAGGAAGTTTACTTTTAGCAGGACAACAATTAGGAACTGCAGGTAAAAAAGGTACAAAACAACCACACCTTCATTTTCAGATTATAGATGAAAGTATGCCTTCTGGAATACAAACCA
>JBAZCJ010000108.1:0-4764 GCA_041671005.1 Candidatus Woesearchaeota archaeon
AAAGTACCAGGTAAAGAATTAGTTCAACAGTTTGGTTCATTAGAAGCATATCAAAATGATGACAAAATGAAAGTAGTAGAATTTGTTGTTCGTGTTGATAAAGATGCATCTGAAGGAGAATATGACTTGAAAGTAAAAGAGTATGCGTCACAAAATGAAGCAAATGCTATTGAAGCAAGTCTCCCTATTAAAGTAAGTAGTAGTGAAAGTGCAGAAGTCATTTATATTGATAAAGTGCAGCTTATTCCAGGAAAGGAGACTGATATGCAGTTTACTATTAACAATGTAGGTTCTTCTCCATTGCAAAAATTGACATTTTCATGGGATAATGAAGATGATATTATTCTTCCAGTAGGTTCAGATGATACTAAATATATTGATTATATTGGTGTCGGAGAAAGCGCAGAGTTGCATTATACAGTTATTGCAGATACAAATGCAGATCCTGGGTTATACAAACTGAACCTTCATTTGACATATTCAGATACATCAAATGGAACTGAATCTGAAATCTCAACAAGTGCAGGGGTATATGTTGGCGGGGAAACAGATTTTGATGTTGCATTTTCTGAAACCTCAAATGGAGAAACGTCATTTACAGTTGCAAATATTGGGAGCAGTCCGGCATATTCAGTGTCTGTTTCTGTCCCTGAACAAGATTCATGGGAAACAACAGGTTCAAGTTCTTCAATTATCGGGAATTTAAACAATGGAGATTATACTGTTGTAAGTTTTACTTTGGGACAAATAGGTTCAGGATCAGAGATTGAGTTGTTAATAAAATATACAGACCCCCAAGGAGGAAGACAAGAAGTAACAAAAATAGTGAAAATGAATTCTAACTCAAGTATAAGTTCTTTTGGAATTGGAACTGCAAATAACCCGCAGATGAGTGGTCAACCAGGGGGAATGGCAAGTGGTTTTCAGACATTAATCATAATTGGAAAATATACTCTGATTATTATTCTTGTTGTGATTGCAGGAATTGTTGGCTTTTTATGGTATAAAAAACGACATAAATTAGGGCAAATAAAAACGCAAAATATGTAAAAACGTGAAAAAGAATGTGAAAATATGAAACGTAGAAAATCATTGAAGTATGCATTCAATATGGTTCTTCATAGTAGATTGAGAAGTTGGTTGACCATTTTAGGAATAATTATTGGCGTTGCTTCAGTAATTGCTATTGTTTCATTTAGCAATGGTATGCAGGCAGAAATGGAAACCCAAATGGGGAGTATCGGTGCAGATATAATTACATTATCCCCTGGATTTTCAAAAGGTGCTGGTGCATTTGGCAGAGGAGAGTCAGAAGAAGGTGGAGCAAGTTCAAGTAATTCTGATGCAATTCTTGGAAGGCAGGATGTTCAGATTTTAAGGGGAATTTCTGAAATAAAATATTTTGATACAGAAATTTCAGGAAAAGCTGAAATATATTATATGGGTGAAACAGGAGATGTTTCCATTACAGGTGTTGATCAATCTGTGTGGTCAAAAGTGACAACAGAAGAAATTGGCGAAGGCAGAATGCTTGATGCTGCTGATCAGAATGTTGTGGTTATAGGATATGAGTTAGCACATACTTTTTTTAAAAATGAGATAGGTATTAACAAAATAATAAGAATTGGGGGAATTGCATATAGGGTTGTCGGAATTTTAAGTGAAGGAACTCGTAATAATATTTACATGCCTCTTGAAAGTGCATATCTTGTTATTGAAGATGCAACTACAGATAATTATAATTCTGTTATCATAAAAGTAAAAGAAGATGTAGATGTGGATACAATTATGCAAGATATAGAAACAAAATTAATGATTTCACGTCATGTGACAGAAAGTGATAAGGATTTTACTCTTACTTCTAGTGCACAACTTCTCGAAATGAGAGATAATATGTTATCAACATTAACTTATTTTTTGACAGGAATTGCAGCAATTTCATTATTAGTAGGTGCAATAGGTATTGCTAACACTATGTTTACATCAGTTTTGGAAAAAACAAAAGAGATTGGAATTATGAAAGCAATAGGTGCAAGAAATAATGATATCATGTATATTTTTCTTTTTAATGCAGCAATTATTGGATTAGTGGGTGGATTGCTTGGTGTCATAAGTGGAATTATAATTTCATATGGATTAGGAAGTATTGTTGGATTAAATGCAGTTGTTACTCCTGGGATTGTTTTCATTGCATTAAGTGTTTCAGTCTCAATTGGAATTTGTTCAGGAGTAATCCCTGCATATCAAGGGTCTCAGTTGAGTCCAGTAGACGCATTAAGATATGAATAAATTTTAAGAAAATATTATGTTTGATAAATTGCACCAACAGTGTAAAAGCTTCCTGTGACAACAACTAAATCTTCTTTTGTTGCAAGCTGTTTTGCTTTTTCAACTGCCATTTTTATGTTTTCAACACATTCTGTTTCCATTCCATACGATTTAGAAAGATATCGTTGTAATGTTGCAGGTTCAGCTGCTCGTGGGCTATTAGGTTTTGTAAAAATAATAGTGTCAGCAACAGGAACAATTTCATCAAGCATGATTTTCCAATCTTTGTCTGCAAGTATTCCTATAACCATAATTATTTTTTTAAACTGTTTTTTTAAATATTTGAGTTCATTGGCAAGCTGAGCCATACCTCCTGGATTGTGTGCAACATCAACAAGAACATTTTTGCTGATAAAATCCAGTCTGCCAGGCCAGTGTGTTGTTTGCAATCCTTCAGCAATATGAAATTTTGGAATAATTATATCTTTTTTCTTTAAAGCTTCAAGTGTCGTAATAACAATCCCTGCATTTTCTTTTTGCATATTTCCTTTTAAACTAAGGTCAAATGCGTCTGTTGGTTTTGCATGAATGAGCTGAACATTTTTTTGTTCACATATTTCTTGTAAAACTTTAAATGCATCTCCTGTTGCAGCAGTAATGCATAGGGTGTTTTCTTTAATAATTCCTGCTTTTTCTCGAGCAATACTTTCTTCAGTTTTTCCCAATCTTTTTGTATGTTCTAAACTAATATTTGTAATAATGCTGATAGTACTATTAACAACGTTTGTTGCATCTAATCTGCCACCCATACCAACTTCAACAACACTAAAATTCACTTTTTTTTCTGAAAAATAAAGAAATGCAACAGCTGTCATGACTTCAAAAAAACTGTGTATTGTGACAAGAGGTTGAATGCGTGTGATGTAGTGTGCAAAATCATCTTTTGATATTTCTTCATTGTTTATTTTTATTCGTTCAGTAACGCGTGAAAGATGTGGTGAAGTGTATAACCCAACAGTATACCCTGCAGTTTTTAGAATGTTTGAAAGCATTGCGCAAACAGATCCTTTCCCATTTGTGCCAGTTACATGAATAACAGTGCCAATGGTAAGATGAGGGTATCCAAGTTTAACCATTAATGTTTGCATAGGTTCAAGAGTCCATTCTCTATTTGGATCTTCTGTTTGCAGTGTTTCAAGATATTGCAGTGCCTGATTGTAATTCATAGGGTGTATTTTAGTAATATGCTATAAAAATGTTTTCCTCGTCCTTTAGATTAAACAATCAATGAAGAAATTCTGTTATTACAATCTCAGTTAGAAAATGCAATAAAAAAAGGTATCAAAACAAAAGGTAGAAAAAATAACAGAAATATGGATTACATTCTTTTCTGCACAATTTCTGCAATACATCTAAATGCTTTTCCTCTATGGGATACTTTATTTTTTTCTTCTCGTGATAATTGGCCGAATCCTTGTGTATATCCTGCTGGAATAAAGATACGTTCGTAAGGAAGTACATCTTTATCTAAATTTACTGGTTTTTCAGTTATAGTCCCATGAAGTTCAGCAACAAAAACATGTGGTTTTTCTCCAGGAAAACAAATTGCAGCAGCGGTTCTAAATTTTGCAGTTCGTATTTCTCCTTCAAGCAATTTGAGTAATCCTTTATATCCTAATCTATCAAAAACCCATTTTGGGTTTATACCTGGAAAATCCGCGTAGGCATCAAAAAAAATACCTGTGTCATCAACAAGAACAGGCTGTTGTATCGTGTTTGCAATTCGTTCTGCATTTTCTGCTGCAACTTTTTCAATAGTCCACTCTTTTGGCTCAACTTTTTCACAATCTGTTAATAATATAGTAATCCCGTAAGGTTTTAGAATCTCTTGTATTTCTTCTGCTTTATACTTGTTAATTGTTGCAAGATAAAGTTTCATGAAATTATAATTAAAAGAAGAGTTTAAAAAATTATTCTTAATATCTAAACTCTTAGGTTTGTCCACTGCTTTGTCCAGTGCTCTCACTGAGAATAAACTATGAACAATAGTCCAAAATGACTCCACAAGACATCCTGGCGTGAAGTATATATATAAGTACATTAATAATATTGCTTATAAGTTTTAGTCAATACTCATGTGAGGTTATCAAAATGCAAAAAAAACAATCAAAAGTAAGGGACACACCATTAATGGAAGTTACGCTCCGTCGTTATGAAAAACCAATTGGGTTAGAAGAAAGAGAACTTATTAGAAAGTTCTGCCTGAGTGTTGGCTTACTTCAGCCAGGAGATAGCAGAGATGTTGTTGTTGATGTTTTGCTTTCATTGATGATTGCAAAAAAAAAGCGTCAGATGTTGAGTTCAGAAGAAATTAATGAAAATGTTATAGAATTGAGAAAAAAATACAATCTACAGTTATTAGGTATTGCTCCTTCTAATGTACGAAGACAAATAAAACGATTAAGAGAATTATTACTTGTAGAAAAAATCAAAAGC
>JBAZCJ010000109.1:0-4722 GCA_041671005.1 Candidatus Woesearchaeota archaeon
AAGATTTTGATACATCCTACCTAAAACTATTGACTGCATATATGGTGGTGCATTCAACAGATCTGAAAATGAAAATGCGTATGCTACATCATTATCTGCCATTATTTTTGCAGAAACCTGATCTATCCCAGATCTACGATGATGAAATGAATCTTTATTTTCAAGGTATTCAAACCCATACACAGCATATGGTTTTTGTTCAATCAGTTTTCGCACATCGCCTTCTGCTTTAACAAAAACAGTAGATGTTTTTTTCTTTGCCTCTTTCAATTGTGCTGGTGAACAAATAACCCCATTATTTTTTTCATATTTAAAATTCTGCACACTATACAAAAACAATAATTCTTTTGTTCCAAGCTTTTCAGCCATTGCAACAAAGGTATTTTCATTATTAGTAGGTATTACGATGTCCATAATTTCTCCAACAACTGACATGCTTTACACAGATCTCCTACACAAGGCTCACTACATTTTCTGCAATATTTCACATCTGTAATATGCATGTTTTTTCTGAGTACAGGTAATTTCTTCATAAATGTATGTATGAATTTTTGCTTCGCTCCTGAATACAATAATTCAACATCATTCAAAAAATCGCATACTGACGCACGATACGCTTGAACTGCATAAGGACATTCTTTATATGTTACTTTAAACCCTTTCAAAAATGCATACGCTGCTACTTCTTTTTCTGAAACAAAATACAACGGTTTTACTCGAGGAATAAAACGATCATCTTTCACAACACCTGTTTTTGGACCTAATCGAGGCAAAATATCTGTTTGATGACGCATCAAATTCATCATAACTGCTTGAGATTCATCATCCATATTGTGACCTGTGACAAGCACTGTTGCACCAAGCTCTCTTGCTTTTTTATTAAGCAAATGCCTACGAAATGCACCACAAACAGTACAAGGATTTTCTTTCAAAATTTTTGTCATTCCATCTAAAGATATATTAAATTCATCTTTAAATGTAACAATGACATACTCAATATTGCGTTCTTTACAAAAAGAAACCATATCTTCAACAGTGTTATTTCTATACCCAGTAATACCCTCATCTATACACAACGCAATTGTTTTTGCATATGTATTCACAAGAGAAAGCACAGTCAAAGAATCTTTGCCACCACTAACAGCAACAATAATTTTATCTGTAGGTTTTACATATATTTTTAGAATTTTCATAACCTTTGCTTCAACTGAAGCACAAAAATGTTCCTTACATAAATTTTGAAATACTGCTTTTTTCTTGCATTTACACTTCATATCAGCCACCTGAAACTACTGAAAGAATCCTTATATTATCTTTAGTTTTAAGAATATCATCTTCTGCAAGAAGCTCATTATTTCGCACAACAAGAACAACAACAGGATTAATATCCATTTTTTTTAACAATTCTTTAACCGTACCTTTAAAATGAACTATCTTTGTTTTATGCACTCGTTCAATGAAAACTTCCATATTTTATAACTAGAGAGGAATCATTTATATATTTTGACACCAATGCCTTCATATGCTTCAGGATTGTCTGTATATAACATATATTTATTTTCTATTGCAAGAACGCCAAGAAATACTTCCCTCAGATTCACTTTTTTCCCGGTTTTGTTTAACTCTGTAAATACTTTTGCTGCTGCTGCTGCTGCATCTACTGTCCAATCAAGAGTTGTCAATCTCAAAACAAGATCATGTATCACTTGCTTATTTTCTTCTGGCTTTTCAGATGCTTCTGCAAAACAAAATAGCTCAAAAATAATTTGAGGAGTCACAGCTAATTCTGCTGTTTTTTCCAACTGAATTATTTTTTCTACTATTTCTTTTTTATTAAGAAGATATTCTGTTAAAACACCTGTATCAACACAGACCTTTTCCATTTATTTCTTCACCTTTTGTTTTAAATAACGTAATCCCCATGCTTTCCAATTTTCTTTGATATCATTATCTGTCTTCTTTGCTTGTTTTTCTGTTAAATGCCAAGAACCTGCAAGCTCACTTATTTCCCTGCTTTTATGAGCATATGTTAAGGCATTGTCAATAGACATAGGCATAGCGTGTTCATGCTGTAATTTTCCTGCAAGTTTTGTGAGCCACACATAATTTTCATCACTAATTTTGATCGTTTTAACCATAAGTTACAAAGTAGTAAAAGTAGTATATAAAGTTTTTCCTGTTTTCATTAAAGAGTAGAAATTGCAAGAGGTTTATAAATGAAAACAGTTAACTTTAAATATGATTGCGAATCTATGTATTATTAAGATATCTAGGCTATATCGATCTATCAAATGCGGACATCCTGTTCGCATTTGCTTTTTTTTATTTTTTCTATTATTTTTTTAAATGAAAGGAGAAAAAATACTAAGTCCACCTAAACATTATTATATATTATTTTCTTAAAAATGAATTATATTCTTCTTCTGTTGCATTGTATACTGCGCTCTTAATTCCATCACTTACAACATGAATATATTTTCCAGTTATTCGTCCTAATAATTCATCAAGAGGCAAGCTGTTTCTTCCAACTAAAATAAATCCTTTTTCATTAGCCATTGTTTGAACATGAATTCCATTATCTATTAATGTAGTAGCAACTGCAGCTTTAATTCTGGAATCCCCATATAACGCATCAAAAACATTTGAAGTTCCTTCACCACCTGCTCCTCCATCGACTTGGGATAATTCTTTAAGAATGTATGCATAGTTTCCTGTTGCAGGTCTTTCCCCAAATGAGTCTAAAGTTTGAAGTTCTCCCCATGTATTTTTTTCTCCATACCAGGGACCAATAAATTCACCTTCACCCGCATGAACTTCACCTATTAATATTGGTTCCTTCTCAGGAAATGAAATAGTTAAATCGCGTAAATTTGTTAAAGGCCTAATCTGAAGAAGATATATATCAGCATTAGTAATAAGATCATAATTTTCAGGATGATAATCTGAATCATGATCCCCATATCCATTCCAACCACCATATGCTCTTGTGAGGTCTATACAAAATTCAACTTCAAATTCAGCATTATATCTTTCTTTTAATTTTTCAAGTAATGGAAGTAATCTTTGTTGTAATACTTGTTCTATAGTACTAAGGTATTTAGAAGCAGGATATATTAATTCTTGAGTTTCTCTATTAAAAAATCTTTTTTCTATATCCCCATCATCTGTAAGTCCAACAACACGTCCTAACTTATGTGCATAATGTACAGGAGCAATATTTCCATTTGTATGAAGTCTCGTTTGTGCTGTTCCATAGTAAATGTTTAATGATTTCTGATGACCATAACTAAAAGGAATCATTGTAGGAGCAATTTCTTGAATTATTACTTCCATTCCTTGGCTTGAAGTATCTACATCCTTCAAATATGATCTTGCTTTTTGTGAATATAACGATCCGTAAACATTTAAAACAGCTTCTCTAAGATTCCTAACAGGTTTAGAAGCTAATCTATCCCAGAATCCATTTGGAGTCATTGCTGATTTATCTAACATTTCACTTGTGTAAATCCCCGCACCACTATGAATAGAATCGTCTTCTCCAACTAAAGCAGAGGACCTAACAGCAGTATTTTTATCAGAAAATTGAGATAAAACTTTTTTTGTTTCTTCGTGGAATAATCTAGATTTTTTTGAACCCTTCCTTAACATACTTTTGACTTCATCTTCTGTTGCAGTTTCTAATCGAGAGATATCAACTTGACGTATTAAATCTGCATAAACAGATACATCCAATACACAAAATTGTGGAACTAAAAAACCAAGATCTGTCTGTTGACTTAACCACCTTAACCCTTCTGCTTTTGTGTTTGTCATACTAATCATACAAAAGTAACATGCTTATAAACTTTTCTATTTTTACCACTTATTTGTAGTAACTTTTCAAAAAACACACTATTTACCCTGCAACAGCACCACTTTTCAATAGAAACTCCACATGAAACAACAGGGTGTGCCCTTTGAAAGGTGAATACTATTATTCACTGTTTATTAACCTTTAAAAAGAAAGTATTTATAAATGAACGTGCTTTATATACTCTAAACTTAATATTTAAGGGGGGATTTATAATGGCAAAACCACAAAAGAAAGATCCTAAAAAAGAATCTAAAGAACCAGCAAAAAGAGATATTCAAATTGTTAATATTGTTGTTTCTACATCTTTAGAGCATGATATCCCATTAGAAAAAATGGCTGCTACACTTAGTAATACTGAATATAATCCTGAACAATTCCCTGGACTCGTTATTAGAATCAGAGAACCAAAAACAAGTGCATTAATATTCAGTTCTGGAAAAGTTGTATGCACAGGTGCACGAACACTTGAAAAAGTTGATGAATCTTTACAGCAAATTATCAAAAGCCTTGAAAAAATTAATATTAAAATTACTATTAAACCAAAAATCAATGTACAAAACATTGTTGCATCAGGCAGTGTTGGCATGGATTTGAATTTGAATGTTCTTGCAATGAAACTGGAAAATACAGAATATGAACCAGAACAATTTCCCGGGTTAGTATACAAATTACCACAAGCAAAAGCAACATTTTTGTTGTTTAGTAATGGTAAAATTGTTTGCACAGGAACTAAAAGTGAAGAACAAGTTAATGATGCTGTTGACAAACTCATTGAAAACTTAAAAAAAATCAAAGCTAAATAATTTTTTATTTTATATTTCTCTTCAGTAGTACTTTTCTCTTAATTATCAGTTTGTTATAGCAAGAAC
>JBAZCJ010000110.1:0-4633 GCA_041671005.1 Candidatus Woesearchaeota archaeon
CTTTGTCGTCATATCCAGGACAGACATCTAAACTGTCAATAACTCCATCCATATCAGAGTCAGTATTGTCAATTGTGTCGCATGCATCTGGGATTCCATCATTGTCTTTGTCTGCTTTGTCATCATGATCAGGACATTGATCTAGAGTGTCAAGAATTCCATCATTATCATCATCAGTATCACATGCATCAGGTATACTATCACTGTCAGCATCTGCTCTGTCGTCGTATCCTGGACAAACATCTAAACTATCAATAACTCCATCCATGTCAGAGTCAGTATTGTCAATTGTGTCGCATGCATCTGGGATTCCATCATTGTCTTTGTCTGCTTTGTCATTATATCCTTGGCATTTATCTGTTGTGTCAGGAACACCATCATTATCATCGTCTGCATCACAGCCATCAGGAATTTTATCGTTATCAACATCTAAAAGATCATCATATCCTGGGCAAACATCTAAATTATCAATAATTCCATCATGATCGCTGTCTACTACAGGAAATGTTAAAGGAAATCCAGTATATGTCATGAATTTTCCACTATCTTCTGCAATAAATAAAGTTGTTTCTGTGGATGGATACGCAGGTAAAATAGTTATTCCTTCCTGATCATTGCCAGGGATAGATAACACTGTTGTAATTGTTCCATCAAGTTTTACTTTTCTCATCACATTTTCTGAATCATATAAAATATACAATAATTTTTCTTCAGTATTATAATATAAATCCGATAAATCTCCACTTGAAATTGGAGTGACTGATGTTAATAATTTGGCAGTTGTTTCAAGTTCAAGAACATGAAGTGCTCCAGTTCCTTGCATTCCAACTACAATGAGATCTTTTCCATAAACATTATCGCTTGCAGGAATAAATGCAATCCCTTCTAACGCACTATTTGTTGAAGGAGGATTTGGAACTATGCCTGTTAAAGACCATGTTCGTATAATTTCTCCTGTTGTTGCTTCAACTTCTCGAATAGCCATAGGATATTCTGTTACAATATACACACGTGTGGATGTTGGACTAATTTCAGTAATACCTTCAATATCTCCACCAATAGTCCATGATTTTACTTCAGTACCATACATGTTTAATGTGGTGAAAATTCCTCCATCACTTACTAATCCTAATTTATTTAACGCATGAAGCCATACAGTTCCACTTGGTTCATATCCACTAGGTAAATTTTGTTGAATTTCAGTACTGCTTTTTGGAGACCAGCTTGCTCCAAATACAGAAGAAACGCATAATAAACAAATCAACACTGTTAATACTTTATTCATTTTATTCATATGGACACCTCTTAATAATTTTGTAATCTTTTTTCTTTTCAAGTACTTTCCTTTTAATAGTTTTCGAAACTTTTTAAAAATAAAAATTTTAATTGCTTCAATGGACGAAATATTTTTAACAAATAAGAAAATTTATATAGAAGAAAATGAAAAAATTATCTAACTACATATTATTGAGGTGAAGTTTATGAAAAAAGCACAAGGAGCATTAGAATTCTTGATGACATATGGCTGGGCATTCTTAGTTATCTTAATCATGATTGGTGCACTGGCATATTTTGGCGTTTTAAGTCCAACAAAGTTTTTGCCAGAGCGATGTACATTTGGTTCACAATTTATTTGTAAAGATTATTTGATTGCATATGATGATTCAGGAGCTACTCCTGTAGCAGATATTACTGTCAAACTTCAAAATAATCTTGGACAAGCAATTTATGTTAATAACACTATTACTAACGTTACTTCTGTTGAAGGATTTCAAGCATGCACTATTGCAGTTCAGGATGGAGCTGGTGTAGATATTGGTGCAGATACTGCAACAGCAGCAGCAGTTCCTGATGGGGCATATTTTGTTGTTTCTGCAACAGATTGTGCAAGTCTTGGTGGTATGACTCAAGGTTCCAAATATAAATTAAATGTCGATGTTATTTATTACGCAGCAACATCTTCAGGAGCATTCTCTCATACGGTTCAAGGAGAATTATTTTCTAACGTAGAATAAATCAATTATTTATTTTTTATTTTCTTTTAGTTTTATGTTTGTATTTTCTTTTATTTATTATTTCTTTTTCTTTGTTTTTTTTTTTTTATTATATTTAGTTTTTTTTAATTATTAAGGTTAATATCATTAAGTAAAAGAAAATATATCATTTTAAGAGAATTATATTTTTACAGGATCATATAACTTATGCATAACTTTTATATACTAGGTTAATCTAAGCTATCCTCGGGGAGTAGGTAGTATCATTTCAGCATACTCTATACAGGGGGGAATATATTGGTCATCTTGTTTGATATCTATAATTTGCCTGATGATGTGTATGAAGTAATTTTTGCAACACCTCAACAAAAAATAGTTGGAAAACTTCTGATAAAAATGATGAAAGAAAAAGGTGGAGAAATTACAAAAACAGAAATGTCATTTTTTGCTATGCAGTTGCATGATGGCTCATTTGTTACAGAACTTGATGAGCCAGAATATAAAAATAAAACAGTTAAACTTAGTTATAATAAACGTCAATTTTACGATAGAATTTTAACTCCTATGAAAGGGATGGGACTTATTGATTATGATCTTTACAAAAAAACATATAAAGTTTCTGACAAATTTAATAAAGCTTTAGTACGAATTGGACTTATGTGGATGCGAGAATATCGAGAAATGGTGCCACAGGTTTAATTTTTCATTCTTTTATCAATATTATCTGCAATTTTTCTTAAAGAAACACATGTTCGTTTCATGTCTTCTTCTATTTCATCAATTAATGCAGAGAGATTATTAACTCGTAACATATATCCTCTATGTTCATAAATAACTAATCCTGTTTCCATTAATTTGTTAATATGATGAACAACTGTTCCTCGGGATAATATTAATTTTTTTGCAAGTTCATCACTGCTGATAGTTTTGTTTAGTTTTGTTGTTTTAAGAAGTTCAATAAAAATTCTGAAACAGCTTTTGTCTTTATCTCTTAAATTAAATAAACCTAACGATGTACCAAACCATTGTAATTCTTCATTTAAATTTTGTTGTATTGGTTGACGAATCTTAATTATAGTGATACGTTGCTGAATCATGATATAACTAAAGAGAAGGAGTTATTTAAACTTTACTGCTTAACAATCTTTATTGCATCCATATTGGGAGCATTGGAGTTATGCTTGGTCCAATAAGATCCCAGGCATATGGTGCAATAATTATTAATACACCTATTGCTACTGTATGATACCATCGTTCTCCTATTCTGCCAACGATTGCTGCTGCACTACCAATTTTTATCATTGCAATAATACCTATGAGAATTCTTATCCCCATATCAACATACCATGTTTCTGTTATTGCAAGGTTTAACATTCCTAATACAAAACTGATATTCATACTGACAAAGACAAATAATATTGTAAATGGTAATGCATGTAATCCGTGCATAAACCATCCCATGCCTGATTCATCTGCGTGAACAAAGAATAATTCTATTAATCCAATAATAACACCAATAATCAATGTTGGAAAAATAACCAATCCTTCTACACCGAATGCCATAATGAATTTCTGTAGAATAGTAATATTTAAATATTGTGATTTCTTAAAAAAGGGGAAAGAGGGTAAATAATGAACAAATGTAGACGAATGTCACTTCTCACTGGCTTCTTATTTTTATTTAGTACTCTTATTGTCCAAGCACGTGTTCTAGATAATGTTACATCTAAAATGCGTTTTATTTTTTTTAATTTATCTGGGACACAAGCATTTACCGTGTGGCTGAAAGTTGCTATGTTCATAATTATTTTTGCAGTTTTATATAATGGCGGCTTAAAAGCATTGAAAGCTGAAGGGCCAATGAAAAATGCTCTTGCAGTTATTACTTTTATTATTGCATTGACATCTGCAATATTTGTTCCATATACGTTATTATTATACATTTTTAGATTGTATTCTGCAATTCTTATTATTTTATTTGCAATGCTTCCAGCATTAATTGGTTTTATGTTTAATCATACTCTCTTTAATGGCGATAGTAGGATGTATAAAATTTTACGTGCAGTTATTTATTTTTTGATTACTATTTTTATCTTTGGGGTTATCGGAACAGTAGACACATTATCCTCTCCAGAAAAAGTAATTTATGAACAAATTCTTGAGCCATTAACATACGGTGCAATTATTGCATTTATTGCAGGACTATTTAACATATTAATGGCAATGGGTGGAGATAAAATAGTTGATGCAATTGGAAATAAAATTAGTGGAGGAGGTTCGACTACGCCTCACGCAACAACTCCAACATCTCCAGGAGCAACAACTCCTCCAGCTACTCCTACTACTCCCGCACCTCCTGCTCCAAATCCTGGTCAAATTAATCTGTTACAACAAGAGATTGCTAATTTTGTTAATATTCTTGGAGAATTTCCTAATTCTACAGCAACACCTCCTATTACAGCAAGTGGATTATGTCAGGAATTAGAACAGTTAATGGCGAGACATATTAGTGAAATACGTAGTGCTCCTACTGATGTTGCACGTCGTGCAGCTGCTCCTGGACACATGCCTCGAATTCATAATACTCAACAAATTTTAGGAAATCTTCGTTATAGAATGGATACAATCTTACAATAAAA
>JBAZCJ010000111.1:0-4496 GCA_041671005.1 Candidatus Woesearchaeota archaeon
GATAATATTTTAGGTTCATTATTAACGAGGGCAAGCATATTGATTGCAAATGTTGTTTGCATACGTGTATGTTTGAATAATTGATTAATTGTGATGTCAGTATTTGCATCCTTTTTTAATTCAATAACCATACGCATACCGTCTTTGTCACTTTCATCACGAAGATCTGCAATACCAATTATAACTTTATTTTTGACGTATTCTGCAATTTCTTCAAGCAACATAGCTTTGTTGACCATGTAAGGGATTTCATCAACAACAATTTTTTGTCGTCCTGCTTTTTCTTCAGTATGTATTTTAGCTTTTACTTGGATTTTACCATACCCTTTTGCATATGCAGAAAGAATTCCGCTTCTCCCCGCGATAATTCCTCCTGTTGGAAAATCAGGCCCTTTGACTATTGATATCAATTCTTGGACATCTGCTTCAGGATTATTAATTAAAAATGTTACAGCATCACAGACTTCAGAGAGATTATGTGATGGGATATTCGTAGCCATGCCAACAGCAATTCCATTTGTTCCATTGACTAATAAATTTGGAATTTTTCCAGGTAATACTTGTGGTTCTTTAAGACTCCCGTCAAAATTATCAATAAATGTAACGGTTTCCTTTTCAATATCCATGAGAAGTTCTTCGGCAATTTTTTTGAGTCTGCTTTCAGTATATCGCATTGCTGCAGCATTATCTCCATCAATACTTCCAAAATTTCCTTGGCCGTCAATAAGAATGTATCGAAGAGAAAAATCTTGAGCCATACGAACGAGGGATTCATATACTGCACTGTCTCCATGAGGATGATATTTTCCAAGGACTTCCCCTACAATACGTGCACTTTTTTTGAAAGGTTTGTTGTGAAGCATGTTCATATCGTACATAGCATAGAGAATTCTTCTATGGACTGGTTTTAATCCATCGCGTGCATCAGGAATAGCTCTGCCAATAATAACGCTCATAGCATAATCCATGTATGATTGTTTCATTTCTTCTTCAATAGGTCTAAGAATAAGCCTGCCAACAGGAACAGTATCTATAGGTTGTGAAAGTAAATCCGGAGTTATATTTTCGTCTGTCATGTTTTCAAAATTACCGTCGAGAAATAACGGTATTTTATCATCTATAAAGCCCACTTTCTCTTTATATATGTTGTGCTTCAAAAATTGGTTTTCTGTGTCGTGAGTGGGCCTTTATATTTTTAAACTACATCTCATTTAAATTAATCTTACAAAGGCCTTATAATTAATAAATTCTATGTAAGATTTACTGAATAAATTAGAATTATACGTAATATTTAAATAGAATACATATCATGTAAGACTATCTGCAGAAAAAAATGAGTAAAAACAAGACATTAAATCAAGTACTTTTCTTTCTTAAACAGAATTATGATGTTGAACCAGAACAAGTTTTACGACTTATTAAAGAGAAAGATAAAGAAAAAAATGAAGAGCTCAGTTCGTATATTCCAATATCGTTGTTTACTTCAACTCCATTAAGTAGTCTTGAAGCAATAACTGTATACTTTCGTGAAGAAAAAAAATATACTTTTTCTCATATGGCTAAGCTTCTTGGCAGAAATCAAATTGCGTTAAGTACATCATATAGAAAAGCAAGAAAAAAATATACTATTCCTTTAAAAATTTCACAGTCTGAGTGGCATATTCCTGCGGTGATTTTAAAAAATAGAACCTTAAGTGTTCTTGAAGTAATTGTATTCTATTTAAAATATGAATTTCGTATGAATAATAAAAAAATTGCAGATATTCTTGGTAAAGATCCCCGAACGATTTGGACTGTTGTTCAACGAATAAAGGACAAAGGAGTGAAACTATGAAAGAGCGAAACCGCACATGGTATCAGCTTTCAATAGTTGTCACATTTATTTTCCTTTTATTTTTTAGTAGTATTTTCCTTGTTGAAAAAACAGGGAAACATGTACTAGGGGCAGTTGTCGGCAATTCAGGAACAAATGCATCATTAACTTTGTTTGATGATGGGGAAGTAAGGAAATCTACATTGGGATCTGGTGATGTGGTATTTGGTGAAATACTTGAAGTACATAATCTCTATAATGATACCAGTAATGTGTATTTTTATGCAAATTATACTAATGGTACTGGAGATTCAATGATGTCAATTGCAGGAACAGAATGTAAAATCAATTTTGGTATTCCAAACATCGGTCCATTTGGAATGATTGCAAATACAACATTAAACGTTTTTGAATATAATCGTTCATTTGCAAATAATGGTACTTTCCAATGGAATGTTACATGTTCAAATCCAACTGCAGGTACAGAAATGTTAATAGGATCTGATTCAGTAAGAATTTTTGGGCCTGGATGTTATGACCCTACTAATTTAACCACAAACAGTATCACTAACAACACCATTTTATGTGGTCATAGTGAACCATTATCATGCCTTAATTGTGATGTATTTAAAATTAATAATGAAAATGTTACTCTTGATTGTAATGGAACAACAATTGTTGGTTCAAATTCAGATGACATTGTTAATTTAAAGATACATAACGGGACAATTATTAAAAATTGTAATTTTGAAAACACTTCCAGAGCAATATATTCTGTAGGATCTAATGATAATATTCTTGTTTACAATAACACTTTTGCAAATATGTCTCCCAATGCAATATGGATGGGAGACAATCAAAAAAATATAATCATTCGAAATAATACTTTTTTGAATATTAGTTTAGCATCTATTCTTGCGAATAATGTTCTTAATATTTCATTAATAAATAATATTTTTTGTAGTAATGAACATAATTCAATTTCAAGTAGTAATTCAAATATTACTGCAAAAAACAATTCAATTTGTGTGTATAATTGGTTCCCAGCTAATAATACAGATACTGCTGATATTAATTTCACTTTTTTTAGTGGATCAATTGGAAACCAAACATGTACATTAATGGCTCAAGGGCTGAAATCAGGAGCTGTAATTGTTCTCAATCAAAGTAATAATCTTCAAAATGTTACATTAAATAGGACTATTTATGTTGGAACCCAGATTAACTGGCAGGTTAACTGTACAGATGAGTATGATAATAAAGGTATTAGTGCTCTTATAAACACAACATACCGAGCATGTACTGTTCCTACTACTGGAATGAATCTTCCTCAGACAAATGTAACGTTATGCCCAGGAACATATTATCTGTACCCAATAATGACAAATGCCATAGACATAAATAATCGTGCAGCTGGGTTGATATGTAACAATACAAACATTGTTGGAAACAATACAGGATTTGGAGTAAGTATAGGTGAATTAGGGTCTGATGTTCAAGTTAAAAATTGTAATATTTCAAGATATTCAATTTCTTTAAGAAATCCTTCTGAAGTAGGAGCAAATAGGCTTCAAATATATAATAATTCATTTGAGAACACAACTAAAAATAGTGAATTTATGTATATTAACAATGTGAATATTAGTAATAATATATTCACAAGTTCAAGTATTCATATCACAGGATTGAATCTTACCAATCTTACAGTATATAATAATTCATTTTCACATGCATTAGAAGGGATTAATCTAACCAATAGTATTAATTCAAATATTTCATTTAATAATTTCACTAATTTGACAAATTCAGGAATTTTATATCTTTTAACAAATCCTCAAACAAATGTTACAAATCTTAACACGACTGTTGAGAATAATACCTTTTGTGGAATTGAAACGGAAGCGCTGTTTTTTAAAAATTATGTTGTGTCTTCCTCATTAAATGGGATTGCAAATACAAACACTTTTTGTAATAGTACAACAGGTAATCCTAATTTAAGAATTGCAACTGTATCTTGGACAACAGATGTTTTAGTTATAAACAACTCCGGGTTTATTACTGGTTCAAGAATGTATGTTCAAGATGGGAACAGAGTAATTATAAATCAGAATTATGTAAATAGCACTGGTGCGATAAGATTAACATTAAAAGAATTTATTCTTCAAAATAACCATACAGATGTAACTATGTCTCCATTTTTGATTCTTGCGAATTGGTCAGAGTATACAAAATCACTTAATGTTACTATTAATGAAAGTAGGACAAACACATTAAATAATATGGTTATATTAAATTTAAGTGATCCAGATCCTGCAGGATCTTTTCCAACAGATGGAAGAAGGAGGCCAGGCTCAGGCACAAAAGGCCCAGGTGGTGCAGGAGGTCCAATGGGTGCAGAAGCTCCTGCTGTAGAAGAAAAAGGAGATGGTAGTTCTGCAGACGAAGAAGAAGAATTAATTATTGTTGAAGAAATTAATGAAACATATAATTTAAACATAAAAAAAATAAAAATCAATGATGAAATATTGTATGAAGATGGTTTTATATATTCTTCATGGGTGATGAAAGATTATGAAACATATACTCTTTCAGTTGTAATTCAAAATAATGAAACAGGTAATGTGACAAATTTAATATACTCATTAGATCTTCCTGAATCCGTAAACATTATTTCTCAAAGTAT
>JBAZCJ010000112.1:0-4491 GCA_041671005.1 Candidatus Woesearchaeota archaeon
AGTGAAATACGTAGTGCTCCTACTGATGTTGCACGTCGTGCAGCTGCTCCTGGACACATGCCTCGAATTCATAATACTCAACAAATTTTAGGAAATCTTCGTTATAGAATGGATACAATCTTACAACATGCTCAGTATCCTAATGTTCCTGATACGTATCGCAGTGCATTTGAACGAAGTTTTGCTACATTATTAAATGCAGAAGCTGCATTTACTTCAAATATATACATTCCAACAATACGATGGTTATAAAATGGCAGACAAAATAAAAGCAATGGATTATATAGGGGCAGAAGCAGGGCCTGGAGCTGTTCCTACAGTTCAGTCTACAGATGCAAATGAATTATTCAACCAGCGAAAAGAAGAAATTAAATTAGTTATAGAAACGGTTCAAAAACATCAAAAAAAATTTACAACTTC
Source organism: Candidatus Woesearchaeota archaeon (assembly GCA_041671005.1). Classification (GTDB taxonomy): domain Archaea; phylum Nanobdellota; class Nanobdellia; order Woesearchaeales; family DSVV01; genus JACRPI01. The sequence continues at coordinate 421 of JBAZCJ010000112.1, forward strand.
TTTTAAAGACGAGATTATTAAAAAGCTTGATCAGTTGATTCAGGTTTCTATGAAATTAGGAAATATGCATCCCTCTCCTGAAGACAATTCTGCTGTAGTTAAACCAACTGCAGAAGAGGTTGAAAAATTTATAAGAAAAGTTCAAGAAATTAAAACTGATTTTCAGACTGATATTGAATCATTTAATAATTTTAAAACCAATATTGACGCAATATATCCTTTATTAAAACAAAAAAAGGAAGGTAATCCTATAGATATTGAAAATCTTAAGACTCTCATACAACAGTGTAAATCATTAATGGATACACTTTTTGAGAAAGTTCTTGCTATGTTAAAGAAGATTAAAGAAGCTCAAATTATTTTAGAAAAAATATTTGCACATCCAGAAGTAATAGATCAAAAATATAACGGACCATTAGAAATAGAGGTACTTGATTTTTTATCTTCGCACCATACTCTTTATTTGATCTATCTTGATTTTTATAATTTAAACAGTATGTTATTAGAAGGGGGTTTATCATGAACAAACCTCATTCATCTGTTACTGGCGATTTAAAAATAACATTTGAAAAGACTATTTCTATTCTTTCACCTGAACCTGTTTTATCATATTTTACCAAAAAGGACGTTATTGTTAGATATCTTGAAGAATTCAAAAAGTCTTTAGAAGTTTTAAGTCAAATTGAAACTGCACAAAAACAACAAGAAGCTGCTGAAGAAGGGGAAAATCAACAGCATAAACACACCAAAGAAGAGATCGAAAGAATGGTTAAATCTCTTGATAAACATTCACGAAGTCTTTTAGAAGATGCACGTCAGCAAAAGAAGAGATTTGAAAATGTTAAAAAGGAACAGTTTATTAGTTCTAAAGATACAAATGATATTGAAGCGAAGATTAAAAAAATTGAAGATTCAATTGTAGAATTACATAAATTGCAACAGCAGATGCAGACTGGTTCTCCTGATGCTTCTCAATTATCTTCTATTAAAAGTCAAATTTCAACATATGTTGATGCTATCAAAACTCTTTTAGAAGAGATTAAATCAGATATTAATCTTGAAAAACGGTTGGGGAGAACAGAAATACGTCTTCTTAATTTATTTATTCAATCTCATAGAAAACTTCTTGCTTCATCACAAGAATTTAAAACTGAAATTAAAGGAGTTGTAGATGCTTTTTCTAATAAACGTGAAGCAGCTCAGTTTATGGAGAAGTTAACGACTGCACAGCACGCGGTTCGTGAATTTATTGATCAAGAAACTCAATCTTCTGCAGTAGAAAGAATAGGTACTTTTATGCAAGAACGAAATAAAATTGAAGAAGAAATAGTTATATTTTTGGATCAATTAAAAACAGATTTAAAATCCGAAGGAGAAATTCATCCTGAATTAGATATGTTTGGGTCTCGATTACATGAATATAGAGAAAGTTTAGTTCGTTCAGAAGAAGCTATTATTGTTTTTTTTCAGAATGAAACTGGACATTTGAATAAAAGTTTTGATATTTTAGAAAAACTTGAAAAGGCTATTAATGATGTTTTTAAGGCTCTAGTTCCTTCTGCAATAAAGCGAACTATTAACAGTATTTTTGGTAATGGTCCAGAATAAACTTTATTTTAATAATCTATTTAAACTAGCTTTTTTTTAGATTTTTTGTGAAACCAATACTATTTTTTTTGTTGATAATACTGTTAAATGTATCTTTTGTTTTTGCACAACCAATAGGGCATATTACTCTTCTTGCAGTATCTGAGGCAACCCAAATAGGTTCAACTGCTGATTTGTACATTAAAACACAAGCAGGCAGTGGTGGAGTATACATTGAAACATTTCCGTTAACAAAATTAGATACTCAATTGAGCACAAGATTTGCACAGCAGATTGCATGTGATTTTTTGGAGAAAGATTGTTCAACTATTGATTTTTTTTATACTATTCAGTCTGATGCAACTATTTTAGGAGGTCCAAGTGCAGGGGCAGCTATTGCTGCTGTTACTGTTGCAATGCTTGATAATCTCGAGATAAATGAATCTGTTGCAATTAGCGGAACTATTAATGTTGGTGGCTTAATTGGACCCGTAGGAAGCTTAGTGAGTAAGATAGATGCTGCACAAAAACAAGGTATGACAAAAGTGCTTATTCCTAAAGGAAGCAGATATGAAGAAAAACCAGAAATTATTTTTAATGAACTTTTAGAAAATACAAATGCGTCATTTTATGTTATTAATAATGATACAAATATGACTGAAATTGATCTATATGATTATGGAGACATAATTGGTGTGGAAGTTAAAGAGGTTGGAAATCTTCAGGAAGCAGTTTATGAAATAACTGGGCAATGGTATACTGCAGATGAAACTGAAATAGTTCCTCCTGATTGGTATACTGAAACCATGAAAGGTGTTGCTGTTGATTTATGTTCAAGAAATAGGGATTTTATTTTGAAATATATTCCCACAAACGAAACAAATGCAACATTATATGCTGAATTAATTAATATAACAATTCGTGCTGAAAACGCATCAGCTTATGAAAAATATTATGTTGCTGCAAGCACTTGTTTTGGTCAAAATATTCGTATGAATTATCTTATTCTTGAATCTGCAAATTTTTCAAAAAATTTAACATTGAATAAAGTTCAAGAAATTAATCAAACTATTGCAGATGTTGAAGAACAATTACAGCAAGAACCATTAGATACTATTACTGATTTGCAGACATATCTTGTTGTTAATGAGCGTATTGAAGAAGCAAAAGAAACATTAAAAGAATTATACATTAATCTTGCTATTGATTTATACACTGATACATCATATGAATTAGCATATGCGTCAGAGCGATTATACAGTGCACGAGCATGGAGTACTTTTTTTGACAATAATGATAAGGTTTTAGAATTAGATGATAATGCATTACGAGAATCATGCATTCAAAAGCGTGCAGAAGCACAGGAACGATTTCAATATATTCAGTTGATTTTTGATCAACCTTTACAGCAGATTACAGATGATCTTGATGAAGCTGAAAGTCAATATTCTCAAGGAAATTATGTGCTTTGTCTTGAAATTGCAAGCAGAGCTAAAGCTAATTTGGATATTATGCTTAGTTTGCTTGGTGTTACAAGTGAAGATCAATTAACTATGCTTGTTGAGGAACGGTTGAAATTAGTTCGTCAAGTTATTAATAAACAACAAACAAAGGGTTACTTCCCTATGCTTGGTTACAGTTATTATGAATATGCAACATTTTTGAAAGAATCTGATCCTTATTCATCTTTAATTTATTCTCATTATGCATTGGAATTTAGTCATCTAGATATGTATTTTAAAGAAAAAAGTGGATATTCTTTTTTTCTGGATACTGAAAATTTGCTTTATTTGTTATTAGGATTTGGTATGGGGATCCTTTTTACGATTAGTCTTCTTTGGAAAAAGTTACGTTAAAACCCGTTCATCGCCCTTCTTGCGAAGGGCAATGTTCGGGAAAAGAGGTGATTAGAATACCTATTCTGTATTTACCTTTATTCCCCAACTATTACTGATCAGTAGAAATCGCTTATATTTAAATGTTGTGGTTGTGTAACTACTCTTGAGTGGACTTCTCTTTAAACAATAATAAAAAACTATAAGGTTTAAAAAAAATTATATAGCAAAAATCCTTGGCTTTTGAATATTTAGGGGATTTTTGCGGGATAGTTGAGTTCCTTACATTGTTCAAATACATTTCGAATTATGATTCGTAATGAATTGAATATAATTCAATCTTTGGGAATTCAACTATAAATAAATACAAAAAGAAAAATACCTTATTTCTTAGATGGTGCACTAGCTTTAGAAGCTCCGCCTGCTGCAGGGGCTGCTTTTTCAGGAGGCACAATTTGGTCGATAATAATCTGTGGAATCTTGTGTTCTGAGAGTTTGTTTCTCTTTTGTGAATTTGTTGCAGTATCGCCAAGTTCCTTGATAATTCCTTTTGCAAGTACTTCGTATTCTGCGCGTTTTTTTGCAAGTTCTTCTTGTAAATGTTTCTTTTCTTCTTCTAATAATTTGAGTTCTTCTGCTGAGACTTCTG
>JBAZCJ010000113.1:0-4466 GCA_041671005.1 Candidatus Woesearchaeota archaeon
ATTACGAGATATTCTTGGAGAACGATTTGACACTGCACAAAAAAAAGGATATGGAGATTACAAAGTCATTGTGTTTACACAATACAGAGATACAGGAACACAAATAGTTGATGTCATTAATAATATCCTCACATTAAAAGCAAAACTTTTTGTCGGTCAAGCAAAAAAAAGAGGTTCTGGTCTTTCACAAAAAGAACAACTTGCAATTCTGGATGAATTTAAACAAGGAGTATTTAATGTCCTTGTATCAAGTTCTGTTGGCGAAGAAGGCCTTGATATTCCTCAAGTAGATATTGTTCTTTTTTTCGAACCAATTCCTAGTGCAATCCGCCACATTCAACGAAAAGGAAGAACAGGCAGACATGATAAAGGAGAAGTAATTATTTTAGTAACAAAAGGAACACGAGATGAAGGATATAAATGGAGTGCACATCATAAAGAAAAAAGAATGTATAGAAATTTAGATCAATTAAAAAAAACTATTAATTTCACACAACCAGAAAAAAAAGAGCAAAAAGATCAGACTTTGCAATCATTTGTAAAAAATATTGAAGAAAAGAAAATTACAATTTTTGTTGATCACAGAGAAAAAGGAAATTATGTCATTAAAGAATTGATAAATCTTAATATTGCAATTGATTTACAACAGTTAGAAGTTGGAGATTATCTTTTAAGCAGTAGATGTGCAGTAGAATACAAAACAGTTTCTGATTTTGTCACAAGTTTAATTGATGGCAGACTACTACAACAAGCAAAAGAATTAAAGAAACAATACAGCAGACCATTATATATTATTGAAGGCATAGAAGATATGTATTCTATCAGAAATATTCATCCTAATGCCATTAGAGGTATGCTTGCAGCATTAACAGTTGATTTTGGTATTCCAGTATTACAAACAAAAACATCAAAAGAAACAGCTGCATTGCTTGCAACAATTGCAAAACGCGAACAAGAATTTGAAAATAGAAGCTTTTCTTTACATGGAGATAGAAAACCAATCAATATTAAAGATCAGCAAGAATATGTTATTACCGCATTTCCCTCTATTGGACCTTCAGTTGCAAAACCTCTGTTAAAAGAGTTCAAAACAATAAAGAATTTTATCAATGCAACAGAAGAAGAATTAAAGAAAGTATCCTTAATTGGCGAAAAAAAAGCAAAACAGATTAAAGAAATTATTGATACAGAATGGAAAGAATTTGAATGAATAATAAATTTTAAAATAAACAAACAGCAAACTATATAACCTCATTTTTCTTTCCTTTTTCTTATGGATGATGCATTTATAGAACGAAAAAAGAAAAGTATGTTCAAAGGAATTCTCTTATTTTTTATGTGTATGCTTATTATCACAGCAGTCCTTTCATTATTTAAAGTACCACTACCATTTACCATCTGCTTATTTATCATTGGTATTGTTTTATTAGTTGAAGGAGCAGATTGGATGATATCCTCTGCAGCACATCTTGCAAAACATTTAAAAATTCCGCCAATTATTGTGGGCCTATTCTTTGTTGCAGTATTTACAAGTATTCCTGAATTAGCAGTTTCAGTATATAGCGCATATCTCGGTGAAGCAGATATTGCATTAGGAACAATAATCGGCAGTTCAATTACAAATATTGGTCTTGTGCTTGGGGTCACTGCAATGATTTCACCATTAGTAGTTGAATCATTTACAGTTTTACTAGAAGCACCATTTTTACTTCTTGCGTCAGTTATTCTGTTTGTCTTATCATTTAGATTATTTGATTTTGGCAGTGCAACGTATATTATAGGAAAACTTGATGGTTTACTCATGCTTCTCTTCTTCTTAATTTTCATTGTCTATACATGGAAAAATACAGTATTCAAAGAATCACAAAAAGTAAGTGATGAATTCATGACAGCATTCACAACAGGTCTTATCCCATTTGCAAAAACACTATTTGTATTCTTAATAGGTCTTGGAGCAGTATTTCTTGGTGCAAGTATAGTTGTGAATACAGGTTTAGGTATAGCTACAGGATTTCATATAGAAAAAACAGTTGTTGGTCTTATATTAATTGCAATAGGAACATCATTACCTGAATTTGTCGTTGCGTTAGTAGGAATGTATAAAAAAGAATACGATCTTGTCATAGGAAACATACTTGGCAGTTGTATAATTACAATCCTTTTTGTCGTCGGCATCACTGCACTGTACAAACCATTACTTGTCAATGTCCATCTCGTATTTGTTGATATGATTGTTTTAATGCTTATGGCTTGCTTTTTCCAAATATTTATTACAACAGACAAAACTGTATCACGAAAAGAAGGAGCAGTATTATTCTTAATGTATTTATGTTATATAGTATATACAATAATATACGCAATGTAATTAAAAAAACAAAAAATAATTTGATTAAAACTTAAATAAAATCTAATTCTTCAGAACTAATTGTGATTTCTTTTTTCTTTGGCTGTATTTTTTGAAATGAGTATTGTGTTGGTGATTTTTGTGATTGTACTGTTGGAACAGAAGATGTAGATACAAAAGATGTAGGTACAGAAGATGTTGATACAGAAGACGTTGATTTCTTTTGAATTTTATACCCCGTTCCTTCAGAATTAATATCCAACGCTTTTTTCATGTTTACAGGACCACAATGCATGCAAACGTAAAAAACTCCAAATTTACCTTGTTTCATGTCTAACCATGAACCACAAGCACATTTCATATCATTGACTTTTTGATCTTTATGATCTTTACAGACAGGGACATCTTGATTATTTTTATAATATGCAGCATTACCACAAAAAGGACATTTATTTACCTTTGATTCACCATAACGCTTTGGAATGTACATACTAAAATCAGAAATTCATCCATTTATATTTCTATTGTTCTAAATTTTCAATATACGTATCCATCCCTTCAATCTGACTCAATTTTGTTTTCTTTTGAAAGAATTCTCTATATTTTTTATTTACTTTAATATGAAGTTGTTCAAGATCTTTTGCAATTTTATAATATAATTTCTTCCCTTGTTTGTCAAAATCTGTGAGAATCAAAACTTCTTTTGCCTTAATTCCTTCAAGCCTGTTCCATATATCTTTGCCGTTCAAAATAACAATATTTGTTAATCCTAATTTTTGCAAGGCAGCTTTATCTTTTTTCCCTTCAACGAGAATAAGAATATGTTCCTCTTTTATTTTTTGAATCACATCAATTATTTCTTTTTTTGTTGCAAACATTTTAGTACTCATCATTCACATAATCTTTCAAAATCTGCGCGTGATCAAAAACTAATTTTGGCAACGGTCCATCCAGAGAAAATACGTCAGCTTCTTGTGCATCATCACCTGCTTTTAATGTTCCTTTCCCATCTGCAATCAAAACAAGGGTAATTGAATGCGAACCACGAGGATCCCGCTTTGGATCAGAATAAACATGAAATTGTTTATCTATAGTAATGTCAAGATTTGTTTCTTCTTTTGCTTCTCTCATAGCTGCCTGCTCAACAGTTTCTCCAAAAACAACAAATCCTCCTGGAATTGCCCACCCAAAAGGCTCAGAAACTCTATTAACAAGAACAATCCCACCCTTATAACGAATAATAATATCAACAGTCAATAACGGTGCAATTTTTTGTTTATACAATTCCTTCCAATCCATGATTTTCTTACCTTTAATAAAAATAAAGAGTATAAAAATATAAAAGTTGTGATTCAATAAAAACAAACATATATTTTTTAAATCACCACAATTCTAAATACAATCATGTCACGAGCAAAACAGCCAAAAAAAGTATTTGGTGAAGAACGTATTCAAATTTCACCAGAAGACAAACGATTTGCAACACCGATAAATGCTGCATTACATAGAGCAGAACGATTGGCATGTAATACCATAATAGATTTATGCAGTGGCCTTGGTTTTCAGTCATTTGCTTTTGCTCAAACATGTAAACAAGTAATAGCAGTAGAAAAAGATCCTAATTATGTTGCAAAAGCAAAACAATTTGCAGAACAGTTAGGAATTAAGAATATCACATTTCACTGTGGAGATGCATTATCTTTGGAAATAACTGCAAAAATGCCAAAAGCAGATATTGTATTTTGCGACCCTGAGCGTTATGCACAAGAAGAACACAGAACACTTGCAACAATTCAACCTAATGTTCAACATCTTATTGACAGATATTCACAAACAACAAAAAATATTGCAATAGAATTTCCACCATACATATCGGGACTTGAGTTTGATGCAGAATATGAGTACATGTCAGATAATGGTACATTAAATAGATTAACACTTTATTTTGGCAGTCTAAAAACTGCTGAAAAAAGCGTCATTCTTTTACCAGAAAAAATCAGAATTTGCTCAAAAAATGAAAATGAAGCAATAGAAGTAGTAGAAACAACTGAAAAATATACACATATTCTTGAACCAAATCCAGCAGTTACATTATCAGGATTATACCGAGAAGCATTAATCC
>JBAZCJ010000114.1:0-4417 GCA_041671005.1 Candidatus Woesearchaeota archaeon
ATCTTGTAATACGGCGGTGCCTAACTTTTTACGTATTTCATATAATAATACACCTACAGCATGACTTATATTCATTGCAGGATATTCATTATCTGTTGGAATTGTAACAAGACAATCACATCTTCGTATCTCTTCATTTATCAAACCCTGACCTTCCCTGCCTATCAACAAAGCTGTTTTTATTTTTTTGTCCTTCATCAGGTTATTGTTCTCGATAAATTCAGCCATTTGTTCAGGAGTAAATGGAGAACGAGGAATATTATAATCAGTTCCATACCGTGCTGTTGTGCCAATAATACAATCAAATGTGTCTAACACAGTAAAGTCTGTAATTCGTGCATTTTGTAGAATAGGTACTGCACTGTGTTTTGCTCGTAAAATCGCATCTTGATCTGTTTTTTTACATTTTGGATTAATCAAAACTAAGTCTTTGAACCCAAAATTTGCCATTGCACGACAAATTGCACCTAAATTTGCTGCATGTTCTATTTCGACGACTACAACTGAAAGCATTTTTTTATTGTTGCTGTTTCTTTCTTAAATATCTATGTTTTTGCTCTCACTTTTTATTGAATTTACGCCTAAAAGTTTTAAGTAAAATAAGATTAAAGGTTTTAAGAGAAACTTTGGAATTATTATTTAGACTCGATTCGAGATAATGTGAGAATAGATTAATTTATTCGTTATTATGACGACCGATTATAATATATTATAAATGAAAATATTTAGGATTTGATTAATAGTTTCAGGTTTAAAATGATTATTAATATTTAAGAATTAATTAAATCTTTTAAGCAAATAGTTGACTTTGAAATATGGGTTAAACAGTCCTTTGATCTAAAGAATCGTATTGTAGGCCTGGAAACATGTCATAAATAAGTTTACCTCCAAGATAAATTCTAATTGCACGTTTCGCTCCTGTTTTTTCAGGACTAATAGGATTTCTTAACGTTGCAATGTCAAGTTCAGCCCTTTGACCAACATAAGAATCAATTGTTGTTGGATCTTCGCCTGAATTAATTCCCACGAATACTTCTTGAGAAATAACATTATCCAACCCATATTCTATTGCTAAGGGATATTGTGGATGATAGATACCCGTATTTCTTTTAACAACTGTTCCAGTAACTGTTACAACATCTGTAAAAGGTAATGGTGTTGCTTGTCTGTGTATCGCTCCCATAATTCAAAGGGATGAAATACTATTCAAAAATGTTATCCTCCCTTTATTTTATAATTAACTTAAATAGTTTAAACAAATACAGTTTAAAATTATTTGGAGGGATTTAAAATGAGTGAGGGAATACAAGTAAATAGTTTAAGAAAACCCGGGTTTACATTAGAAAGAAAAATAATAGTGGGAATAGTAGCAGTTGGATCACTAGCCTCAATAGGATACGGAATTGTAACAACAGCTTTAGATACTGTTGAATTACAAAGTGCATTAAATTTAAAAACCAAATATGCAGATGTTAATAGAAATGGAGTTATTGATAATCATGAAAAATGGCAATTCTACCAAGCTGTTGTTAATTCTAACGGATATGCTGGTAAACAAGTTAATGATGGGGTATTTGAATTAAGTGGAGAAAGATTACCTACAGAAACATTAGCTGATTGGATTAGAAATTACCACCCTTAATTTTTCTTATATCTTTTAATTATTTATTTTTATTCGAGATAATCTCGTGATTTGATAATCAACTACCTCATTTCATTGACTTTTGGCATCTTCTTATCCATTAGGGGGGCTTCTGCGAAATGCACTTCTGAAACTATTTTGTCGGCATTATTTCCAAATTGGTAGGTTGATTCGGGATTATCCTGATTAGACGAGATTATCACAGAATTTAGTGGTTAGTTGATAATAGTAGTATTCGAGATTATTACGAATATAAAAAGAACTGGAAGTTTTAGGCATAATTTTGACGAAAAACAGGAAACTAATGTATTCAGAAAAATATTTTGGATTATTTTCTTTGTAATAGATTTCGACGAGAAGTTTTAAGAAATATGAGAAGATTGTTAGCGTGAATTTGATTAGTACTTAAAAGTAGTAAATAAATAGAAAAATATATAAATAAGCCTACTAATGAGAATATATATGACCCCTGCTTCGATATTTAGTAATGAAGGATTATACAGAGCTTTAACAGGTTTAAGAGTTTTTAAAGGCGAAGAAGAAATACCAGTAGAAACTCTTTATGATGAAGTTTATGAAGGTCTTGATGAATTAATTGCTGGAAACTCTAGAGAATCTGTAGGGCAAGAAGTTATCACTGTTCCTCACAAAAGAAGATTAATTTCAACATGGAAATCCCAATTAAAAGAAAAAAGATTATCTGCTCAAGTAAACACGGAAATCGGCAAAATAATTACTATGTCTGTTACACCAAGAACTAATTTTGATGCATTAACGCGAGTACGAAGACCAAATATCCTCCAATTATTCACTCAAGATGGGCATGCATTATATTTTAGATCTGCAACAACATACAGCCCAGGTCAAACTCCTGCTTTTGCAAACCTTGATTTTAATACTGAAAGAGGTTCTAACGACCCTAAGACAATTTTGCGAGGAGATAGAAGAGTTGTTGACTCAGGATGGTATCATTCATTTTATCATGGAAGATTACATAGATTAGATCTTTTGGGAAAATACCGTCAACCATATATTTTTATTCCAGAACCACATTTACATGCAGTATTAGAAACATTATATGCAGAAGGATTCCCAAGAATAACTCCAAAAAAGAAAATTGTAGGAAGTTCTGAACGAGAATTAATTCTTGTAAGACCGCCATTAGATTTACCTATTGATTTATCCATTAACGAAGCAGCAGCTTTTGACTTAGGACATTATTTTGGAATAATGCATGCATTTGGATTAACCGACAGATACGATAGACAGTTAGAACATTATGCAGTTCAATCATTAGGCAATAGTAGAAGAATCGTTAATTATGATCCTGATTTTATTGTATTGGACAGACGACCTGCAAAAGCGAGAAAATCAGATTTTGCATTAGATACAAGATTAATAATTGATGAATTAGTTAAAAGATATACTATTTCAAAATTTGAAATCCAAGCATTTGCAGATGGAAGAAAAGAAGCAATGAATCTCGTTCAAACATTAGCTTTAGAAAAAGGGCTTAATCCAAATACTTTAATTTATGATAGATTAAAACCACGATTTCAAGATTATGACCAAATCAAACCATACATAAAAGTATCTCCCTCTGACGAAGACAGATTAGAAGAAAATAAATAGAACCGTTTTTGATAATAATTTCCTTCACTTAATTCTTTCAATCAATTCTCATACTATTTCATTTCTGTGTCGAAATAATTATATACTTATTGTCGTCAAAATTGATTAATAGAAAGTTAAAATTATTTTAAAATTTAAAAAAAGGTGATCGTATGGCAACCCCGCAATTTATTCTAAGACATAGTGAACCAACAATGAATCCCAGCAGTGATGAACTTGCAAGTGTTATAATCCAAAGGTTAGGATTAATGCCGAGAAAAAAAGGATCAACTGAAAAAATGCATCGAATTCTTGTTGAACTCTACGAAAAAGCAAAAGTTGCAAGCAAAGAAAAAAATCCTATGGCTGCATTAATGACTGTTGAAGAAATGGCAATACATGCAGGCATTTCACGGCAGACAATGTATGACTATATCAAGAGATGGATTGACATTGATTTCATCGCTAAAACAAGTTATATTGGCCCAGAACAAAAGGTTATAATTGGATACAAACTCAATGGACCAACATTAGAATCAGCATTTGATAAAGCACGCACACGATTCAATAACAATATTGATGTTACTGCAAAATATATTGGAGAATTGCAGCGTATTCTCAAAAACGAAAAAATCAGCAAACGCTTCGATGAGAAACGACCAAAAGAACAACTGACATTAACAGAAGAAATAACAGAACCAGAAAAAGAAATTGTTGAATCCAAATGTGAGAAGACAACTGAGTTTAAAGAAGAAGATGTGGGGGCTGTTCTTCAACAATTTTTTTAACAATACTTCATAATTTTTTCTTTTTTTATATAATTTTTACTTATTTATAAATAAACTGCCATTTGTTTAAATACACTTACCCCTAATGTGTAGTGACAAATACATAAGGTTTATAAATAAGTGGTTTGGATTAAAGTATACAATGGAAGGAGCTACATTTAGTGGAATAACAGATTTTTTTAATAAACCACTCCCAAAAGTAGAAGTAAAAAAAACTAGGGGATTTGAACTTGATGACCTTTCTATAGATGACTCTTCAGAAGAAAAAGTTGCAGATAAGGACCCTCAAATTTTAATACCTGCAGATGTTAGAACATCAAAACAAGAACATGTTAGAAAAATTACACTTGAAGAAGCAGAAGAAATAGCTTTAGGA
>JBAZCJ010000115.1:0-4127 GCA_041671005.1 Candidatus Woesearchaeota archaeon
ATAACAGCGCTTGGATGTCCTTCTGCTGCAGCAAGATTAATTAATCGGCCTTCACCTAAAATGAAAATCTTCTTGCCATTGATACTATATTGATCCATAAATGGTCGCATACGTTCAACTGAAGCTATTTTTGCAAGTCCTGCCACATCTATTTCACAGTCAAAGTGTCCAGAGTTAGCAATGATTGCGCCATTCTTCATTTTTTTCATATGTTCTACTCGAACAACATGTTTGTTACCTGTTACTGTAAGGAAAATGTCTCCGCATTGTGCTGCATTTTCCATTTTCATGACAGGGAATCCATCATATGTTGCTTGTAATGCGCAAAATGCATCTACTTCACAGACAATGACATGAGCACCCATACCTTTTGCAGCCTTTGCTACACCTTTGCCACAGCTGCCATAGCCGAGGACAACAAATGTTTTTCCTGCAATGAGTACGTTTGTTGCTCTAATAATTCCATCCATAGTACTTTGTGCAGTGCCGTAATAATTATCAAGAAGATGTTTTGTTTTATTATCGTTAACTGCAATAATTGGATATTTCAATGCTTTATCTTTTACCATTGCGTGTAATCGAATAACTCCTGTTGTAGTTTCTTCACATCCCGCAATAAGTTGAGGAATCATTTCTTTGTGTTTGGTGTGTATTTCAGTTACTAAATCACAACCATCATCAATAGTAATATGTGGTTTGAAATTAATGACATGTGTCAAATATCTGTAATAATCTTCTTTGTTTTCTCCTTTGTATGCCCAGACGTGAACTCCTTCTGCAGCAAGAGCAGCAGCAACATCATCTTGTGTGCTTAATGGATTGCATCCAGTGATTGCAACCTCTGCTCCTCCAGCAATTAAAGTTCTGATAAGAATTCCTGTTTCTTTTGTGACGTGTAGTGCAAGACCAATGCGTATTCCTGCGAATGGTTTTTCTTTACGAAAGCGCTCTTGTATTTTTAACAATGCACCCATTTCCATTTCTGCAAGTGTTAAATTTTTTTTTCCTTGTTCTGCAAGGGTCATATCCTTAACTTCATAATGATCTCCTGTATCCATGTATAACACCTCATATTGTTATATCTATTTTACAATCTGTGCATTCCGGACGTTTATATATTTTCTTTAATAAATATTGGACAATGTCCAATAAAATGAAATAAATACTGGACAAAATTAGAAATATTTATATAGTTGTTATACAATATTAAATTCGGGAATTAAGATCGGGCATATTCTTTGATTTTCACTCGTGCTCGCGGGAAAAGGGGTGTGAGTACTACTCGCAAAACCAAATAATTGTTTGTTGGCGCAGCAATGGGTCCTTTTTTCCACGAGCTCTTTATGAAACTAGACGATATTGATCACAACATCATTGAAGCATTGCGAAATAATGCACGACTTTCTATACGAGATATAGCGCAGCAGTTGAAGCTTCGTCATAGTACAGTTCATGTCAGAATTCAAAAGCTGATTCGAGATAAGATTATAGAAAAATTTACAATAAAATTAAACAATAAAGCAATAGGAGAAAATTTTATTGTTTTTGTTTTTATTGCAACAGAAAAAATAATTGAAAATACTGCATTTCATCATAAAAATATCAAAGAAGTATTTGGCATTACAGGAGAATATGATTTAGTTATGAAATGCAAATTTGCAGATATAGAAGAATTTAATGATTTTATTCTTTCGTTTAGAAAAAAACATAGTCTGAAAAAAACATTGACAATGATTGCAACAGTTAATATTAAAGAAGAGATATAATTAATTTTAAATTAACTGAACATACTATTTATATGTGCTATTCTTTGTTGAGTATCTAAACTAGGGTCTCTTTGATATGCTTCAACAATCCCTTCTATTCTTCTTTTGTTTAATCCTGTTATCTGTCGCGATGCAGCGACACGACAGAAATCTTGAACTTCTCTGTGATATTGAGGGGGTCTTGACAATATTTCTACAATTCGATCTCTTGATTCTATATCTTGAACAAAAAATATTTTTTTAAAGAATCCAGTTGACTCTTGTGTAACTACTTCTTCTAAAGCAAATAAAAGTGCTCCTTCAACTACTTTTTTTGGTTTCCAGTCTTCTCGTAATATTATTTCTTCATTTACTTCTGAAGGTACAGCAAAAAATAATGTAGGATCAATAAGAATAGAATAGTCTTTTCCTTTTTTTTTAATCGTGAATAACCCTTCTGTTTCAGAAAAACCAGCAGTGATTTGTGTTCTTCTTAATTCAGGAAAACTGCTTTGGATTAAATGTTCTATAGTATCAGTCAACCACGCATTACGATTATATTGCCAGGGTTTGAAAATTTCGTCCACAGCTCTTTGTGTGTCTTCTTGACCTTGACTCATTTGCCTATATGCATATGCTAGTCCTTTACGTGTTGCAAGATATGCTGCTTGTTCTCTATGTGCTTCTTGTTCTTGTGGATGTTGTAAATATGCTAATCGTGGCAGGTTCCAAGTAGGATCATCATTTTTTAAAGTACCGTTTACATATTGACGCGCATGTACAAGTTCATGATATACCAGTGATGCTACAACTAATTGTACTTCTTGAGTATGCCATGTTTCTGTTAAAGTGTGGTAATAATCAGTATTATCACTTTTTTCTATTATATACTCTCGTGGTAAATTAAGATTTACATCAATCTTTGAATCCTTTCTTCTTCGAGTTCTGCCTGTTAAAGCAATCCGTTGTGTTAAATAAATAGAAACAAATCCTAATTGTGACTTATCTTGATCCGGAGAAATAAGGTCTGCAAGGTTAGCAGAATAAAGAGGTTCATCTTCATAAATGAGCGGAAATCTTAAAGGAATACTCATATTCATTCTCGTGTGAAATTGGTTAATGGTACTTTGAATGACATCATAACTTATGCTTCTCACTGCTTTTTCTGCAGCTTGTGCTTCAAATGGATATTTGAGTTGTATGTCTTTGTGTTGCATTGTTATCTCTCCATTTAAACACAGTCTTTTAATGTAATCTGTGGAATTCTTCTAATAGTATCATAAGCTGGACCAAAAGTATGGATGTTTCCACTAAAATAACCACTATTTTGTAAATAAGACTCAATTCTTGCTGCTACAATTATACAAGGTTCGTGTGGTTTTGCTTCTCGTAACATTCTTTGTATCATTGTAGATCTTTCTAATGGTTCTTGATACAAAACATGTTGTGATTCATTAAATAAATCTTCATTCTCCGTAGTTGCATAACGTAAAAGGCACAAATGCATTAATTTTTCAAGTTCGACGTTTGGTGCTTCTAAATTACAAAATTCAAAATCTAATAATACTCTTCCAGTTTTTCCAGATAAATCTCCGACGATAGGAGACTTTGTTACTACTTCATTATGTTTAACACCATTATACAAAAGAACTAATTCTGCAAATGAAGATGGAAAATATACTTCTTCTACTTTCAATTCTAATAATACTTGTCTAACCATTGGAGAAACTGAAGGAAATTCTTTATCCTTTTCACTAAGACGCTGTTCTAACAATGCATTTTGAAGAGGTAATTGTGAAATAAAATATTGAAGTCCTTGTGGTTTTTGTGTAGTTTCATTAATAGGAGAATACCATTGAAAAAGTGCACTTCTTTGGCCTTCATTATTTTCATAAAAACCATATGGTGCTTCATAACAAACAAAAGTATGTTCATCTTCAAAAATAGCTTTATGATCTAGTACTCTTGCTATAGAAATTTCTTTTAATGCAAGATTAACTTCAGGAGAAATCCTAAATTTTGTTCTATAATGATCTGTTGGAAGACGTTCTTGTTTTGCAACATAAGAAAATTCATTTACAGTAACTAATGATATATCTCGAGAACCTCTTAATTTTTTATTCGAAGCTCTAAATGAAGAAGCAAATATATCAGTCAGTTCAACAAATTCTGGGTAAACATAAAGAATACCTGTTGAAAGAGGTATAGCAGTTAAGTGTAATATTTCTAAATCGACGCTCATAAAACAGATAAAACTGAGCTTTCTTTATATATTTTACTACTAAAAAGTGACTAAAATTCCCTTAGCTTTTTCATCTCAATAAATCGCTTTTCAATCTCAGCATCTGTCAATCGTTGTAATCTTTCAACAGAAAAATCTTC
>JBAZCJ010000116.1:0-4031 GCA_041671005.1 Candidatus Woesearchaeota archaeon
GTATCACTGCTACTTTCATGAATTGCAAAATCATTTTCAATAAGGGAAAGATAAGAATAATCAAGAGTAATCCTTAAAGGTGTTGTATATGTTTTTTGTTCACGTAAGGTAAATGTACAAACAATAGTTCCTTCCCCATTTTCATTTATAGTTACGTATCCATTACTAGGAATACATTCAGGATCTCCTAACTCATTAATTTCCATTTTAACATTTACGTGATTAATGTCATCTTTTTCCAAACCAAAAGGACAAGCATCATATGCTTCTGTGTCGTAGGGGTTTACAATTGTACCATCACCAAGATGTTGAAGAAGTACTGTAAATCTAACTTGATCTTGCATATATTGCTGTTTTACTTCAATCACAGCAACAGGTCCACCTTGTGATGAAAGAAAAATAGAATCTTGCCTACAAATATTAGTATCTTCAGGATAATATAATAAACAAACAGTAGGTGTTGCAATAGATTGATATGTATAACAAAGACTTGCCTGCAATGTTGATTCATAACTGTCTCCTAAATTTAATGTAACAGGTGCATCTTCTTCAACAGTAAGAAAGTATGTTGCTCCTTCAGGAGCAATATAACTTTTTCCATAAAAATCATCTGGTAATTCAATAGGGTCAGGATTAATATTAACAATAGCAGGATCATATCCACTAATAACTATTTTACCTTCAGGAGAATTATATGCCCCCATATTTTGTACCATTAATTGAAGATTTAAATATTGATGATCATAAAAAACTAAAGGATCTGTTAAAAAAGTAAGAATAACCCCCTCTGATCCTGTACGATATTCTTCTTGACCTTCAGGAGTATAATTATTATAAAAAGTACATCCTACAACAAACAACAAAAATCCCAGGATTAATATATAATATTTCATATTATTTTTTGAATAATTACCTCCTGTGAATGAGATAAAGTATATCCATAATCAAATTGCATTGATATTTGAGTAGTATATGGTGCCTGATTAGTAGAAAACATGTCCTGTTCAGCCTGATCTTCATTAACTATACATGTAATATAATCAGTTCCATCATTTTTCAAAATAAGCGGATTTGGACTACATGTAATTGTATCTCCATCCTCTCCTGCTCCAATTTCTTTTCCAGTATTTATATCATATCCATTAAAATCATATTTTAATTCTTCAGTAGAAAGAACAAATTCTTTAAGAAAAATCATGTTATAATCTCGAGATTCAAGACCAGTTGCAGTACATGCTTGCTGAGATTTTTCTTTATTAATAATCCTCCCATTACCACTATTTGCAACATAAATAATAAACATAGGCCTAATATATCCTGTACCTGTCGGCAGCATTTTACTTTCTATTATCGTAATTGCAAGAGGTGCACCCTGTCCGTTAAGAGTAATGTCAGTTGCTTCACACGCACCTGGAAAAATATTCATATGATTAATATCAGTATCAATACAAATATCTTGATTCCATTGAGTTATATATTCATAACATGCTGTTGCAATAATTTGTACAGTATGTTTTTCACTTAATGTACCTGCAGACTTTACCTTTGCTTTGTATGTAAGTACATCAGAACCCCCTTCATAATTAAAAATAGATTTTCCTTCTAAAGAAAAATAATGAGTTTTATAAGGATTTTCAACAACAACAAGACTTTGAAGTCGTTGCTTATTTTTTTCTGCAATCTGTATATCTTTAAGAAGCTGTGCTCGTTGATCTGTATCAGTTACTGTTTGTAATTCAATTTTATATTGAGATATAGCTGCATCATATTCTCCAAGCTGTATTTCAACTGATGCAGGTAATTCCTGGGAAGGATTAAATGTAGAACATTCATTATTATCATCTAACAAACACATATAATCATCTTCTACAGAAAGAGTCATATACCCTGTAAGCATATGTGCACCAAGATTCTGAATCTCAAATGCAATATCAACAGGAGTATTTTCATAAACTATTTCAGGAGGATTTTCAGTAACAAACTCAAAAACAAGACCATCTGTTCCTTCCCAAAAATCTTCATTAGATATATGGACTGTTGAATCATTATACCCGCAACCAACAAGAACAAAACATACAACAAGACAAATAATAAATAGTCTCATGATGTTGCCTCCATTTGCTTACCATTATTCCATTCTAATTGTACTGATGCCATGCCAGCACCTAATAAATTCTCTTCTGTTAAAATATTTCGTATAATTAACCCCGGAATATCTTCACATTGTTCATACGCAGTATACTGAGACCAATCAACACTACAAATAGTTGTCAATTGTGATGTATCTAAAGGATTATTTGCAAATTTTATTTCAATTTCACTTCCAGTATATTCTATATACAAAACATTTTCAATAAGAGCGACTTCTCTATCTTCAGTAAGAAAATCTTTATTCAAAACAAAATCATTAAAATAGCGATAAGAAACAATTCCTTCTGTATAATATAATTGAATAAATGGATTGGACTTAAAACTTATCCATCGTGAAGGTTCACGTAATGTATCATCAAGATCAACAGTGTTATAATAAAGATGGAATACAGGAATAGAGGTAACTGTATCAGATTCACTTATACTTGAAGAAGCTAATTCTGTTACAGATAATGCAAACAAGTTAGAATTATATGTAAAAAAAGTCATAGGAATAACTAAAGATGTTACAGGCGTAGAATAACTTCCTGTTTGATATGCATTATCAATCCCTGTTTCAGTAGCAACTTCACTTTGATCTAATCCCATGTTTGTACAATCTTCAATATAATTACCAACTAAAACTGCAAATTGTGTAGCACTTATATCTAGAGATTCCAACGAATTAGTTTTAGTATAATATTCTTGTAATTTTATTGCATCATCACCAGATAAAGAAACATACAATGCGGATCCAATATTAATGTTTGTTTCACTATCCCAAATATTATAAGAATCTAAACTTAAAGTAGTTGCATGTTGTGAACTTATTAAATCTGGAAGTGCCATCAATCCTTTCTTACCTTTGTCAGCATCATAATAATTAGGATCACCACTCGATGTTTGAGCTATAATACTTGCAAGAGTACACACTGGAACAGAAAATTTTTGTTGTGCAGCAAAAAGATAATCACCATAATTATAAAATATAAATTGAAGTTCATCTTTACTTTGTGATTGAGTAAATGATGGAATTGAACTACTTTTTGTCACTGTTTCTCCAGGGATTGTAATAGATTCTGCATCTTCGTTTGCAACAACAGTAACACTAGTATCTTCACTTGTTTGGTAATCATAACGTGTTTTAACATAAAAATAATGTGTTGCAATAGGTGTTGCTTCTAACAACCCAACAACATCATCAACATTTAAGCGACAACTTAAAGTAATATATTCTTCAATATTTGTATAAGTAGGATTAGCATTAACATCAAGCGTATACGCATGATATCCGTCTAATTGTGCAACACATTTTTCTTCAATACATGACTCATCATCATTACATTCTTGGGAACTTTTACTAGAATATAATTTTTCAGTCTCAACACAAGTCTCAACAGTATATTCTACCCAATTAGAATCTGTACATTGATCTATGTTCAAACTCATTTCTTCAGGAATAAGCAAAACAACCTCATTTAATTTTGAAATTACCCCACCCCACCCTTTTGTGCTATCCAAAGTAAATGCAAGTCGCGGTTTAACAGTATAATCTTCGCTTACTCCTACTAATATTTGTTCTGGACCAATACCCATTGCAACAGGACCACTAGTATAATGTGCAACAGGATTTGTGTCTATTATTTGATATTCATTGAGAAGATCAACATTTTGTCTTGTTGCAGCTGCAATTGCATCTCTATCTGCAAAATATCGTTTCAAATACCCAATTGTTTCAAAATTAAATTCTGCTGTATATGTAATTTTATGTGTACCTTTTGATAATCGTTCAAAAGTACAATCTAATTCTTCTTGTTGAAGATTTGAAATTTCGAAATATTCAGAAGGATATACAACACCCATAATCTTATTTTTTTCTTCTCCTGCGTAACAACCAATCT
>JBAZCJ010000117.1:0-4017 GCA_041671005.1 Candidatus Woesearchaeota archaeon
TTGATACTTCTAGTTCTTCATTTCCTGGAAAATATACAAGTCCATCCTGTTTGACAGGGTGATACTTATGAGGCAATATTTCTGTTTTAAATTCGAATGTTTGTTCTTTTGTTGTCATTTTGTCATTACTTCCTTTTGTTTTCAGTTAGTTTAACTACTTGTAAATGAGCATACTAACAAGTATATTAATATTAGCGGTGGTAATTACCACCTTAATAAGAAAGATTTATTAAAGTAATAATATTTCTTGTAGAATCATGTACGAAGAAACACTCATGCAAATCGGTCTCAGCTTGAATGAAGCCAGAGTTTATGAAGCACTTATGCAACTTGGAGAAGTGAATGTCAACACTATTTCCATAAAATCAAAAGTACATCGAAGAAATGTGTATGATGCACTTAATAGACTCCTTGAAAAAGGGCTTGTTGCACAGTATATTCTCAAAGAAGAGCGGCACTTTCGAGCAACTGATCCTGAACGATTACAGACATTGCTCTTAGAAAAAGAGGATAAATTAAAAAATATTCTTCCTGATATGAAATTAAAATTTCAGCGATTAAAACAAGAAGAACAAGCATATATTTATCGAGGCATACAAGGATTCAAAAATTATATGCAGGATATTCTTGATGTTGGTGAAGATGTGTATTGTATTGGTGCAAAAGGCGGCTGGTTTGATCCAAGACTTGAAATATTCAGAATTCGTTTTTACAGAGAACTTACAAAGAAAAAAATTCATTGTTATCATCTTTTTGACTGGGAAATGAGAGATTATGTTGGCAAAGAAATTGTAAGTCCGGTAGGCATTCATCTTCACGAAGCACGTTTTCTTCCAAAAGAATATTCTACAAACTCAGCTATTGATTTTTTTGGAGATAGAATTGTAACATTCACAGGTTTATCTGTCAATAAACTTGATGATGAATTAGTACAATTTGTTCTTATTAGCAGAGAATTGTCCACCGCATACCAAAAATGGTTTTGGCTTATGTGGAAAGCAAGCAAGCCGTATAAAAAATAATTTATAAACGCATCCTTGTTTCTTCTACAAAATGAAAAATATTTTTGGCATGGAGATTTCACCCCTACAAGAAATTGCAACTGAAATGCACACAGTGTTATTACCTATTATGCAAAATCTTATGAGATATATTGGAATTTCTGATAATACTGTTGCTGAAACCTTTTTACAGTTTGCAAGAGAACATGAGGATGTTTATGCCTATGAAAGAGAAGCACATAGACTTTTACAAAGTAGAAATTCCTTAGAAACTCTAACTGCATTACTTCAACGCCGTTCAGAATTAATGTACCAACAAATTAAACCACACCTTGTTGGAACTTTTCTTTTAGATTTTGGTTGCGGCGATGGCAAAATTGGAGAAATGATAGCAAAAGAAAGTTATAATGTAAGACTTGCGGATGTCTATCAACATCCACATATTACAAAAACAGGATTAGACTTTGAATTACTTGATCAAGAAGGACACATCCTTATACCAGACAATAGTTTTGACAACACACTTGTATTAACAGTTTTACATCATAGTCTGTACCCTCTTCAAAATATTGCTGAAGTAGCTCGAGTCACAAAGCCTAACGGAAGAGTAATTGTCATTGAATCTGTTTATGATGTTCAAGGTACTGAATTAACCCAACAACAAAGAGAAAAAAGTTCACACTTTCTCAGACTCACTGCTGAACAACAAAGAAAAGCATGTGCATTTTTTGATCATTTTTTCAACAGAGTATTTTATTTTAATGAAGATCCAGATACAAAAGTAGCAATGCCATATAATTATAACACACCTTTTGGGTGGAGAAATGCTTTCTCTCGATACAGATTAAAAGAAAGAACATGTATTCATCTTGGCATTGACCAACCTTTAGGACCTGCTGAATATCATACACTCCATATTTTAGAAAAAATGTAACATTAAACTAACAGTGGACTAATAACCTGATCTTCCCTGCTTTTATCTCTGTATACTGTTATGCCTTTGCATCCCAAACCGTATGCAGTTTTATACACTGTCATGACATCTTCTTTATGAGTATCTTGCTTAAGATTAACGCTCTTAGAAACTGCATTGTCGGTATATTTCTGAAATGCTGCTTGAATCTTAACATGCCAACGCGCTGCAATATCATACGAAATGACAAAAACTTTTTTTACATCTGCAGGAATTTCAGGGAACCATTTTAATGAACCTGTTTGTGCAATTCTCTTCATTAAATCATCCGAATAAAATTGCTTATCTCGCGCAATTGCTTCAAAATATTTATTGGCTTGCAAAATAGTTTCTGTTTCTAGTACTCTTTGCATATATACTAATGCAAATGCTGGCTCTATTCCGGAAGTACACCCTGCAATTATACTAATAGACCCAGTTGGTGCAATTGCTGTTGTGGTTGCATTTCGCATCTTAAATCCTTTTTTTGCAAATTTACTTTTTTCAAATGCTGGGAAGACTCCTCTTTTTTCTGCAAGAGCAATAGATGCTTTTCGAGATTCAGCTTTAACAAACCGCATTATTTTTTCTGCTGTATCTCCTGCTTCATTAGAATCATACGCAATACCTAACTGGAATAACAAATCTGCAAAACCCATAACACCTAACCCTATTTTTCTGTTTTCTTTGGTTATTTTTTCAATTTCTTTCAAAGGATATTTATTCGCATCGATCATGTTATCTAAGAAATGCACTGCTGTATAGATTGTTTTCTTTAATTTTTCCCAATCTATTTCTTTATTTTTCACCATAGTACTAAGATTAATTGAACCTAACGGACATGCTTCATAATCCATGAGAGGGACTTCTGCACATGCACTTGTAGTTTCAAGCTTTGTATCTAAAGGATTTGCCTTGTTAATTGTATCAAGAAACAATACACCGGGCTCGCCATTTTTCCATGCCTGCCGTGCAATTAAATCAAACACTTCTTTTGCAGGAAGCTGACGCACAGGTTTTTTTGTTTTGGGATCAATCAAATCATAAAATTTATTTTTCTGCACTGCATCCATAAATGTGTTTGTAATTCCTACAGAAATGTTAAATGTTGTCAATTGTGATGGATCTTCTTTTGCAGTAATAAACTGTAGAATTTCTGGATGATCAACACGAAGAATTGCCATGTTTGCACCACGACGCTTTCCTCCTTGTTTCATAACTGTTGTTGACATATCAAACAACTTCAGAAATGAAATAACCCCAGAAGAACGCCCTTTAGTAGATTCAATAATTTCACCTTTTGCACGCAATGTTGAAAAATTAAATCCTGTTCCTGAACCATACTTGTGAATTTTTGCAGCATTCTTTAACGCATCATAAATCCCGTCAACAGAATCCTCAATTGGCAACGCAAACGTAGAAATAATTTGAGGAACTGGAGTTGCTGCATTCATTAAACACGGACTGTTAGGTAAAAAATCTAATGAATTCATTATTTCATAAAACTCTGTTTCTGTCTGCTTCACTGCATGTTTATCATATTCTTTATCTTCTGCTGCAATGAATTTTGCAACACGCTCAAACATCTGCTGAGGAGTCTCAATAACATTACCATCGTTATTTTTCAAGAGATACTTTTCTTTCAGTATTCTAACTGCATTAATACTAATACGTTTATCAACAAAACCGCCAACAAGTTCGTGTTTTTTTGTTCGCAATTTTGCTTGTTCTTCTCGATAAATAATATACGCTTTTGCTGTTTTAACATGTCCTTCTTCAATAAGAACGCGTTCAACAATGTCCTGCACATTTTCAATTGTTGGAATAACATCATCACTAAAATTTTGCTCAACATAATTAATTACTTTTGCAACAACAGGCTTTGTTTTTTCCCTATCATAACTACCAACAGCTTCAGCTGCCTTAGAAATTGCTGAAAATATCTTTTCAGAATCAAATGCGACTATTCTGCCATCTCGCTTGCGTATCTTAGTAACAACCATGGTTTAAGATCATTTAATGGTTTTTTGTATATAAAACTTATGGAACTTCAATATTCAATCC
>JBAZCJ010000118.1:0-3999 GCA_041671005.1 Candidatus Woesearchaeota archaeon
AAGGTCAGCCTATTCATCGATATGGAGAAAATGGTTTTGTGTTATTTTCTTTGCCTACTCCTATCCCTGGTAAAGTTGTTGGGATTGTTGGAAAAAATGGGATTGGTAAAAGTACTGCATTGAAAATTCTTGCAGGAGTTTTAAAACCAAATTTAGGTATAGATAAAGAAGCAAGTTATGATGATGTGTTACAATATTTTAAAGGTACTGAATCTCAGAGATTTTTTGAAAATATTAAAGCAGGAAAAATAAAAGTTGCTTACAAACCACAGACTATTGATATGATTCCGAAATCTTTCAAAGGAACTGTTAAAGAATTGTTGGAAAAAGTAAATGAAACAGGAAAACTTCTTGAAATTGTTAAAACTTTTGCATTAGAAAATTTTTTAGATACTCCTATTGAAAATGTTTCTGGGGGAGAATTACAAAGAATTGCAATTGCTGCAACTCTTTTAAAAAAAGCAAATTTGTACATTTTTGATGAGCCAACGTCATATCTTGATATTAAACAGCGATTACGAGTTGCAGAAATTATACGAGATCTTGTAGACCCTACTGATCCTATTAAATCACAAAATGCAGTATTGGTTATTGAGCACGATTTAATTTCATTGGATTTTATGACTGATCTTGTTCATATTATGTATGGGAAGGTTGGTAGTTTTGGGGTTGTAAGTCAGCCTAAATCTACTAAAGAAGGGATTAACATTTATCTTAGCGGATATATGAAAGATGAAAATGTTCGATTTAGAGATTATAAAATTCAATTTGACGTTAAAGCACCAGTTGATATTAAAGCAAAAACTCTTCTAACATCATGGCCTGTATTGGAAAAAAAATTAGGCAGATTTTCATTGCATGTTGAAAAAGGAGATTTACATAAACATCTTGTTGTTGGTATTTTGGGGGAAAATGGGATTGGAAAAACAACTTTTGTGAAATTACTTGCAGGCGCATTGAAACCTGATAATGGAGAGGTTGATGGTGCAGTTTCAGTTGCTTACAAACCACAATATCTTGAATCCCAGTCTGATGAACTTGTTCAAACATTTTTATCAGATGCTCAGCAATATACAAATGAAGTATTAAAGCCACTCGAAATAATGCCTCTTATGTTAAAACAGTTGAATCAGCTTAGTGGCGGGGAATTACAGCGGGTTGTTATTGCACATGCACTTTCTAAAAAAGCACATTTAATATTATTAGATGAACCATCTGCATATCTTGATGTTGAACAGCGGTTAGCTGTTTCTAAAGTTATTCGTTATTTTGTTGAAATAAAAGGCGTATCTGTATTAGTTGTTGATCACGATTTACTTTTTATTGATTACATTTCTGACAAATTACTTGTATTTAATGGACAGCCGGCTGTTGTTGGTACAGTTTCTGGACCATATCCTATGGAAAATGGCATGAATATGCTATTATCTCATTTAGGCATCAGTTTACGAAGAGATGAATTTAGTCATAGACCGCGAATAAATAAAAAAGATTCTTATAAAGATAGAGAACAAAAGGCAGCTGGAAAGTTGTATTACATGTAATGGTAAACATAAAATTTAACAAAACAGTGTTAATTTTTGGAGCTATTGCACTAACTTTTCTTGTTCTTCTTTTTAGTTTTTATTTATTTGTTTATAACCCTCGGTTTTATGATCATCAATATTCTAAAAATGGAGTATATGCAGAGTTTGGTTATGATGAAACGTGGAATGCAACAAAAGAATTATGGGATTACATGCATTTTCGTACAGACGAATTGTCTGATTTTTATTCTACACAAGATAAATACCACATGATTGATGTGCGAAATATAATTCATTCTCTTGAAACTATTTTATACATTGTTAGTGTTGTCTTTATTATTTCATTGATTTATTTTTATTCTTTTAACAGAAAAGAGTTTCCTTTTTGGATGTATGCATTATTTCTTTCTGCAGGTTCATTATTATTTTTATTATTAGTATTTTTTGCAATACTGAGTTTGTGGTTTACACAGTCATTTACGATATTTCATAAATTTTTGTTTACTAATAATTATTGGCTTATGGATCCTGCAGTTGATTCATTAATTCGATTATACCCAGAACAATTCTTTTCGTCAATATTTCTTTCTATTTTAGGCGTTAGTTTATTATTTGCGTTTATTCTGTTAGGGCTTAGCTTTTACGTGAAAAAAAGGTATTTGTAGTTACAATTTAGGAGTAATTTTATAAACGTTCCTTCGATTCTTGATGTTATGGCTTTATCAAAAACAGGTCCAATTTGTGCACTTTTAGCAGGGTTAGTTTTTACTTCATATCATATTGGAAATTCTCAATCTTTAGTAAATTATGATGCCGCATTAAATAAAGGATATTTAGTAACTAATACTTCTCCTGTTCAACATAAATTGCCAACAGCTCTAGCTATACCTAATGTATCTTTAGAGTCTATTTCTACTGAAGTTAATCTTGAAGCATCTTATATAAGAACTCAAGTTGAATATCATCGATCTATGGCAGCTGTTTCCTTTTTAACTGGGGCTATTTTTGGTCTTATTGGACTTTATGTAAGTACAGATCCTAATAAAAAATCGGATTGTAAATCAGACTAATTTCCTGACCAATGAATAATTCTTTTTTCTAAGTAAACAATTCCTATGTTTAGTAAATACCCGATTAATCCTGTTAATAGTATCATTGCATAAATTCCTTTAATATTATAAACATATTGAAAATCAATAATTTTTTTTCCAATGCCTGCATATGTGCCAATAAACATTTCAGTAATAATAATTACAATGATGCAAAAACTTAATGCTATTCGCATGCCAATTAATGTTTGTGGCAGGCTTTCCCAGAAAAAAATGTGTTTTAATATTTGCATTTTCGATGCACCCATAAGTTTTGCAGCAAAAACTCTTGATTTTTTTGATTGCATTACCCCTTGTGCAGTATTAAAAATAATTATTATTACTGCAGCAGATACAGCAACTGCTATTTTTGACTTATCTCCTATGCCAAAAATTAATAAACATAATGGAAATAATGTTATTGAAGGTATTGAACGGAAAAAATCAATTATTAACTCAAATTTTTCATATATTTTCTTTGAATATCCCATTATAAGACCTAATGGTAAACCTATAATTAATGCAATACTAAACGCAATGAGTATTCTTGTTATTGTTGCAAAAATGTCTTTTAAAATTGTTTTCTGAATTATTAATGTTCCTAATTCTATTATTGTTTCTAATGGGCTTGGAAAAAAGAATGTATTAACTATTTTTGTGCTTATTACAATTTGCCAGAATATAATAATTAATAAGGGTATAATCCATATTCTTTTTTTCATTTTGCCTCTTGAAATGCAGTCAATACTTTGTTTTTAACATCATGAAATTGTTGTGACTGTAGGAAACTCATTTTTCGCGGATATTTTTCAGGATTGTCGATAATATTTTTTACTGTTGTTGGAGATTTTGAAAGAATTATTATTTTATTTGCAAGATGGACTGCTTCTTCAATATTGTGTGTTATAATAAGAATTGTTGGCAGATATTTTTCATAATATTTTAAAATATATTGTCGAATCATAAGATTATTTTCATAATCCAACGCTGAAAAAGGTTCGTCAATAAACAATACTTTTGGTTTTGTTATTAATGCACGCATGAGTGCAACTATTTGTTGCTGACCTCCACTTAATTGATAAGGGTATTTATTTAAATCTTTGAAATCAAACAGTTTTGCAATTTCATTGCATTGGCTGTTGATTATATTTTCTTCTGTTTTTTTTATTTTTAATGGAAAAATAATATTTTCATAATTTGTTTTCCATGGCAGTAAAGAATCTCTGTAATTTTGAAATACATAACTTAATTCTGAAATGTTGAAGTTTTTTTGAATATTTTTTTCATTTTCATTGCTTATTGTGTTAAGAATTGTCGATTTTCCACAGCCATTTGGACCAAATAATGCTATAATATCTTTCTTTTTTATGTTCAAAGAAATATTT
>JBAZCJ010000119.1:0-3985 GCA_041671005.1 Candidatus Woesearchaeota archaeon
ACTACTCCTGATGGACTTGAAATTATTGCTGATGAAGCTGGCGAGAAAAAAGTTGATGCTGTTGTTGCACTTGCTGAACGTATTAAACGGATGTATGCTAATGAAATGATGCAACAGGCATATATGAATGCTGCACAAAGTACTTACAATCCAATGGCTCATTATGCAAAAGAATCTTCTATTAAAACTTCGGTTTCTGTATTGAATCTACAAGAAGGGTATGAAGAAAGTGCAAAAGTGGAGTCAAAAGCAATAACAGATGAAAATAGTAATGGGTATAAACTTTCTCGCGGAGATAAATATCAAGCATTTATTATGACTGATCCTAAAGGAAGATTGCATAGTACTTGGAATATTGTGAGGGTTATGAACGAATCAGGAGATGGAAAAATAGAAAGAAATGATGGTTATATATCTCAAAGCCTTTCATAATCACCTTTATAAATTTTAGATTTCTTCATTTTTTTATGGTATACACTGCTGAGGAAAAAGAGGCATTGTTAAAATTTGTTACATCAATTGATGACCCTATTTATGCAGTTCGTGATGTTCCTCCGGAAATTTTTGGAGCATTGGCATCTTATTTTAGTAGAAATCCTCGAGATTTCAGAGATCATATTCTTGATTTTATTACTGGAACACTTACACTTACTGAAGATGTATCTCTTTCTGATGATAAAAAAAAACAACGAAGAGAAGCAAATCTTAAACAATTTCTTGCAACATATCAGTCACCTTCAACTGTATTAAAAACAGGGGTTGATAAATCACGAGACTTTTTTACACGGTGGTATGGTAAATATGGGCATAAAAGTATTGCAAATGTTGTTTGGCAAGGGTTTGTTTGCATGAATCAGAGTCAGCTTGTTGCACGTCAACTTGCAGGGGATCAACTTGCATTTTTTATTGAAATGTCTACACGTTATGTTGATTTTAATAACGCAAATTGGTATAAAGACCCAGAAATTATGAATTCAGAATTTGCAGAATTGTATTGTCAAACTATTGAAATGCTTATTAAAACTTATAATTATTTTATTGAACATGGAAAAGAATATTATAAACTAAAATATTCTTTTTCCGTTTGGAAAGAAAAACAAAGTCTAGAAGATAAACAAAAAGGTGATCCATTTTTACAGCGTAAGTATGATCGAGAAATTGCAGCAAAAGCATTTGATTTATCTCGATATCTTTTGCCTCAAGCAATGCCAACTAATTTTGCATGGATTCTTGATGCACGTTCCATTGAATTTGATATTGCAGCATGGAAAGAACATCCTCTTGCAGAAGTACGCGACGCAGCTACCTTTATGGAAAAAGCAGGTGGTGATGTTTTGCCATCATTGTTAAAACACACAAAACACAATCCTTATTATGGTGATAAACTCCAACAATATCAAGGAGAATTTGAAGAAGATGTACATACGAAACCACAAAAAAAACAGGCAAAAATATTATATCATCATCCAGGAGCTTTGGAATTAGTGCTGTCACATCTATTTGCAACAACAAATAGTATTACATTTACTGATGCAAAAAAAATAGTTCAGAAAAAAACAATTAGTGAGAAAATAGCACTTTTGAAAAGACTTGTTGTAAATAGAAGTAGATTTGATGAATGGGTTGACGAAGCATTTCAAATGGTTAACATTGGTATTGAATGGACAACTGATGTTGGTGCTGTTCGAGATTTACGTCGGCATCAAAAGAATGATAGAGCAGAATCTATTTATACTTTAGATATGGGTTATGCATTGCCTGATGATGTCAAAGAAATGGGAAAAGAAGCAGAGGATATTTATACAAATGCTATGGAGCAGGTTCATAATGCTGAAAAGAAAATTCGTCAAAGATTTCCTTATCAGGTTCAATATATTATTCCAATGGCATGTATGACAACATTACGTATGAATATTGCACTTGATCAAGCACAATATCTTATTTTTACACGTTCAACTCCAGAAGGGCATCCTTCTTATCGACAGGATTCTTTTAATTTATGTGAAGAAATTGCAAAAACATATCCATGGATGTTGGGATATGAAGAATATCCTGTTGGAAAAAATATATTTGAAGTATATGCAGAAGCACCAATACAGAATTTGTTGCGAATGAGAACTGAAGATACGACACTGCATCAATAAGATTTAAGTATATCTAACATTTCTTTACATTTATGCGGGGGTGCCAGAGCCTGGTCAAATGGGCATGGTTCAGGGCCATGTAGCTTAGTGCTTACGCGAGTTCAAATCTCGTCTCCCGCAGTTTTTTAACATATTTTTTTATTTTAGAAACGGGCCTATGGTTTAGTGGCTATAACGTCGCTCTCACACAGCGGAGGTCGAGGGTTCAAATCCCTCTGGGCCCATTTATTTTTTGTGGGCTTGAACGTTAGTGAAACCCACTTCGCTTCCAATTGGCGAAAGAATTGTGGTAATCCCTCTGGGCCCATTTATTAGAATAATTCTGATTTTTTTACAAATTCAATATAATCTTTTGCAAGAACAGGTTTTTCGTTTTCAACAACAAATCTGAATGGGAGTATAATTTCTTCTCCATCTTCAATAGGAATTGTTAATTCTTCAATAAATGTAAATTCAGAAAATTTTTTTCCATCCATGATTTTTTTCGCAACATACACTGCGGTATTTGTACTCATTTGTTCTTTTCCTAAATTTCTTGTTTCACAGATTATCTTTGAACTTAATTCTTTTTGTGTTCTTTTTTCTGGTGGCCAGTTACCTAAAATGCCTCCAAAGACAAGAGAGTCAAACAATTTTGCATCTTCTGGTGCAAGAGTTTTTTTTGCCTCAGGATCAAGAATACACATTCGGTTTAATTGTATTTTTTTGATAGATTTTTCTTCAACAGTGCCAATAGTTTCAAGTTTTTTTATTTCCGCAGAATTTTTTATATTTGTAAATAAAAGATTTTCTTTTCCAACTATTTGTGAAATATGGGTATATTCTACAAAACACCAGTCAAATACTTCAGGGTCAAGATGTTCAATGACATATTTCATTTTGATAAAATCTCTTTTGTTTTTTGTGCAATAAAGATGCCTGCTTCATGAAGTGCTTCAAATGTTGAACCTGCTATATGGGGAGTTATAAGAAGATTATTATGTGTTTTTGCATATGCTGTTATTACACTTTTTTCTGGTAATGGTTCTTGTGAAAATACATCAAGGCATGCAGCTGCGATGGTTTTGGTTTCTAATGCTTCTACTAAATCTTTTTCATTGATTACTTCTCCTCGGGAGCAGTTAATGAGAATTGCATTTTTTTTCATTAATTGAAATTTATTTTTATTTATGAATCCTCGGGTTTCATCTGTTAAAAATACATGGAGTGTAATTACATCTGCTTCTTTGAAAAGATCATCCATTTGCATTTTTGTTGCATTGTTTTGTGCAAATATTTCGTCTGTAAGGTATGGGTCATATGCAAGAATACTCATCCCAAATGCTTGTGCTCGTTTTGCAATTTCTTTGCCAATTCTGCCAAACCCAATAATGCCAAGTTTTTTCCCAAATAATTGTGTTCCCATAAAATTTTCTCTGTTCCATTTTCCGTTTATAAGAGAATTATGTGCCGTAGGGATTTTTCGAATCATGCTGAGTAACATTCCAAATGAATGTTCTGCTGTTGCAATTGTGTTTGCACCTTGTAATGAAATTACTTCAATATTTTTTTCTTTTGCATATATTGAATTAATATGATCAATACCTGTAGTTGCAGTTGCTATTACTTTTAATTTTTTTCCTGCATCAATAATTGTTTTGTCAACTTTTGTATCAACACGAATAGCAAGAACAGTATATTCAGGAATTATTTTGAGAAGTTCTTCAGAATTACATTTTTTTATCGTCACGTTTCCAATAGTTTTGAAAAGTGCAATTGCATCGTCATCATAATATTCTGGTGCGGTGATTAATATTTTCATTTTTTTATCATATTTTAAAAAATACGAGCCTGCGAGGATT
>JBAZCJ010000120.1:0-3927 GCA_041671005.1 Candidatus Woesearchaeota archaeon
TATCTCCTAAAGTAACAATTGTATTTGCTCCAACAAACGTTTCTTGATGTAATCGTCTAACTTGTTCTAATGTTACTTTTTCTAAAGATCGAGGTGTCCATAATACGGGGTTATTAGGATATAATAATTTATTTGCAGGATTTGGTTCATCTTCTTTTTCTTCACGTCGAATAATGATTTGCTCTTTTAAAAATGATTCTGCAGTTAAAAGAGGATGGTACACAATGTCTAAAACATGTGAGAAAGCTGGAATAAAATTACTTTGAAGAAGAGGGGTTTCATTTTCTCCAGAAATAGGAATTACTACTTGTTGCCCATATGTCGTTGCATTTAACAAAAGCCCGTATTGTAGGGCTCTTAAGTCTACTTCTTGTGGGGTAGAAATAGTAAGAGTTCCATTAAAAAGCATATGTTCAAGTAGATGCATAGTTGCAAAGGGATGAACATGATGACTTCCCGAACAAATAGTAATTTCTCCTTGAACAAGTCCTGTTCCTGGTCTATCTTCATACACCAGTGTTACATCATTCTGTAATACTTTATATTTACCACATGCGCGTAATTCTTCTTCTAATCTTTCAAAATTGAGACTCATAGGTTAAGAATAAATCATCAATTTATAAATATTATTCTACTAAGAAATAGTAACAATTTACGGTTTAAACATATATTTGAATTCATTTCTTTTACCAGTGTTTTTGTATTTCACAAGCTGACTTTTGCGTAATTTCTTTAAACTCATGGTAACAGAACCAATAGAAACATTAATACTTTCACTAATCTGTTTAGAAGTGAACCATTTGTTTTTATTTTCCTTCAAAAAATTGTAAACTTCTTGTTGTCCCATATTGGTACTAGTAACACAAGGGAATATATAAGCTTTTGGGTAGTTTATTTAAAAATGAACTGATTTTATATCTTAGTCAAACCCCAAAAAATACTGTTTTGAAAATAATCAATCCAATACCCACACAAACCATTGCACCCCATATAAAATAATTCCATTTAATGATTTTTGCACCATCAAAGTTCAAAAAAGGAATAAGATTAAACAGTCCAAGCCAACTGTTAATTAAAAAGCCATATAATGCAACCGCTTGAAAATATGGTTGTGAAGAAACAAAAAGGAGTGTTAAAAATAATAATGCAAAAAGATAATTTACTAATGGTCCAGCAACTGAAATAATCCCATTCTGTCGAGGTGTAATATGCGGTCCATAAATGATAACAGCACCAGGTGCTGCAAAAAGAAAGCCAAACATAGATGAAAATAATGCAAGCATAAGCATCATGTTGTCTGCTCTGAACTCTGCCCAGCAGTGATATTTTTGTGCAACTATTTTATGTGCAAGTTCGTGAAGTAAAAAGCCAGTGCCGACAGTGACTGCAGAAAGGAAGAGAATGAGCAATGTGCCTAAATTTAATGAAAATCCATTATGCAAGACAGTAAATGCAATACTCACCACAAGCCATGCTTTGAGTAAATCATTTATTTCAACATTTGAGGTAGGAATGCCCCATATCTTTTTTTGGTGAGGTGGTTGTGCAAAGTACATGTTCATTCCTTTGCTGAGAGAAGATATTTAAATTTTGTCTTGTACAGGCAGTTATGGAAGACTTTCAACAGTATCTCTAATTTTTATAGTGTTTTTAGTAACAAATCCTGCATTTACTTCTAAAACATATTGTGCTGGCTTTGAAAAATATGTTTCACATGGATTAGTAGTGCATGGTTGAAAATTTTCTTTAATATCAATAATAGTTCCATTATAATCTATAAATAAAATATCTAAAGGAATTTTTGTGTTTTTCATCCAAAATCCACGTTGTTCCATATCTGTAAAAATAAAAAGCATGCCATGATTTTCAGCCAATTCTGTCCTAAACATTAATCCAACTGCATGTTCTTGAAGAGTTTCTGCATATTCAACAGTGACAGGAATCTCTTGTGTTGGGGTTTGGATTGTAATTACTTTATTTCCGCAGGAACAAAGAAGTAGAAATGTGCAAATTAAAAAAATATATTTTAATCTCATAACCTTCTTAAAACTCTTCCCCTTATTATGTTTTACGGGAAACTTTATATAGATTGTACGTTAAATACTCTCTATGCAAATTATAGTTATTATTGCAAGTATATGTGCAGCATTACTTTTTTTTATTATTATTTTCTGGCGTGTTTATTTTCTCAGAAATCCAACCCCTACTATTAACAGCAATCCAAACACAATTCTTTCGCCGGCAAATGGAATTATTGCAAAAATATTACCCTACAAGAATGAAAATAAATTAGCAGAAAAAGGATTGTTTGGCAAGATTCCTTTAATTACACGTGACGTTGCAAAAGAAGGATATATTGTTCTTATCAGATTGCACGTTTACAATGTCCACTGGCAGCGTGCACCAATTGCAGGACGTATAGAAAAAATAACCTACCTCAAAGGAAAATTTCTAAATGCGGTTAAATCTGCAGAGAATATGCAGTGTTTTTTTGAAAACGAAAGGAATGAAATTCTCATAGCTGGAAAAATAAAATGTAAAGTGATTCAAATTGCAGGATATCTTGCACGAAGAATAGAATGCTTTGTCAAAGAATCTCAATCAATAAATTCAAGTGAAGTTATTGGGCTTATTAATCTCGGTAGTCAGTGTGCACTTATTCTTCCAAAGAATGTTAAACTAAATATAATAGAAGGTGATGTTGTTCAACTTTGTCAAAAAATCGGTGAAATAAAATGAAAATATATCAAATTATAAAATTTGCAGATTTATTTACAATAGGAAATTTATTATCAGGAGTACTTTCAATTTTTTTTGCTGTGAAAGGAAATCTTTCTGTTGCAGCTATCCTTTTATGTATCTCAGTTTTTTGTGATGGTATTGATGGTAAAATTGCACGAATGAATAAACAGACAGAGATTCAAAAATTATTTGGTAAAGAATTAGATTCTCTTGCTGATGTTGTTTCATTTGGTGTTGCACCAGCAGTGTTTGGTTTTGTCTGGGGTTTGCAACAATGGTGGCAAATCTTGATTTTATTATTTTTCGTTGTAGCAGGAATGTTGCGATTAGCGCGATTTAATGTTACAGAAAATAAAGGAAGTTATGAAGGCATTCCGATTACAGTTAATGGAATACTTTTTCCTGTTTTGTTTGCAATAAATTATTTTTTTCCGTTTAATATTTATTATCTTGCGTGTGTGTATCTTGTTATGGCCTTTGCAATGCTTTCAACATATACTGTCAAAAAGGTGATGTAATGCTTACTTTTTTTTTAACATGTATTTATGTCATGATCCCTGCAATGATTGCAAATATGGTTCCTGTTTTTGTAAGAAAAATCCCTTTTTTAGATACTCCTGTTGATTTTAATCAAAAGTGGTGTGGCAAACCAATTTTTGGAGATCATAAAACATATAGGGGATTTTTTTTTGGGATTCTTGGAGCAATTATTATCACATATATCCAAAGTCTGCTCTACATCTATCCTGCATTTCAAAAAGTTAGCTTTTTTGATTATTCTACTAGTTCATTTTTGCTTATTGGATTTTTGATTGGCTTTGGGGTTTTGTTCGGAGACCTCATCAAAAGTTTTTTCAAACGTAGAGTCAATGTCAAACCTGGAGATAAATTCTTTCCCTGGGATCAAATAGACATGGTTATAGGGGCATTGATTTTTATTTCATTTGTTAAAATTCCTTCTTGGCAAATGATTTTATTTTACATTATCGCAGGTTCAACACTACACATATTATTGAATCATTTAGGGTATTGGTTAGGACTACAGAAAGTGAAATGGTGAATGTTCTATAGTTTATTTTGTTACATAAATGGGCCAATACCTAATAAGTAGTCACTAAGCAGTGATAAAAACCACAAAATATATAAATAACCTCATTTCTAGTATTACTACTTAGCAGTAAGAGA
>JBAZCJ010000121.1:0-3911 GCA_041671005.1 Candidatus Woesearchaeota archaeon
TGTTGACACTGTTGAAGGTATAACTGTAGGAGATGAATTAAAGGCAGAAGTAGATTGGGAAAGAAGATTACAATTGACACAGCATCATACTGCAACGCATATTGTGAATGCAGCAGCAAAAAAGATTCTTGGGAAGCATGCACAACAGGCAGGTGCAAAAAAAGATATTGACAAGGCGCATATTGATCTTACGCATTATGATAGTGTTTCCGAGGAGCAATTGAAGGATATTGAAAAAGAAGCAAATGTAATTGTTCAAAGAGATATCGCAATAAAGTTGAATTTCATGTCTAGAGATGAAGCAGAAAAAAAATACGGCATGGATATTTACCAAGGTGGCGCAGTACCTGGAAAGGAATTGCGCATAGTTACGATTCCAGATCTAGATGTAGAATGTTGTGGTGGTACTCACTTAGGATCAACAAAAGAAGCTGGTGAAATAAAACTGCTTAAATCATCAAAAATACAAGATGGAGTAGTAAGATTAACCTTTGCAGCAGGTGCAGCAGCAAAACAAACAGAAGATAAGCATGACGATATGCTAGGGAAAGTTGCAGTACTTTTAAATTGCAAAGAAAATCAGTTGCCTGCACGAGTTGAAGAATTATTTCAATTATGGAAAAAGGTTGTAAAAAAGAAACAGCAATTAACAGCTGAAGAAAAGAAATTAACTGCAATAGCAGAATATCAAGGGGATGTGCTTGCAGAGCTTGCACGAATTCTTAAAACTCAGCCAGAACATGTACAGAAAACAATTGAACGATTTGTGAAAGAAATGAACGGATAAACCGATTTTTATTGTGTGTATATTTGTTGAATTTTCTATTTAGTTCTAAATTAAATAAGGGTAGAATTCATTTCCCAACATAATAAAACATCAATTCTTAATGTCCATGTTTAAAATGATGGAATGGTTTTTCTGCAACCAGATATGTGCTAACGACAAATAAGATAAATGATGCAATGTAAGGTATGTAATACGTCTCAAAATAAATGCCAAACACTGTTTCTACAATAACAGTGACTGTTAACGAATATAATGCAACCAGAAATAACTGGCTAAGGTGGATTTCATATCTAATTGCAGTTGTGTAAATAAATCCAATTAAAAAAAATAATCCAATCATAAGCAAAAATTTTACAAATAAAAATAAAAAGAGCATAATAAATATTCCAGGTAATAATAAGAGAATAAACGTAAAGATAATATATGTAAATTTATCTCTATCTTCCACAAGTAGCTGTGCATTAGAAAAATCAAATTGTTTTGGATTGTTAAACCAAATACATGCTATATCGCTAAAGAGACAAATATTATTTTTTAAATAAATACTTTGCTGGGTAATAAGCAATAATTCATTATCATACGATTTTTGGTTTGCAACAACAATCCCAAAATCTTCGAAATTTATACTTTGATTAATATCTAATTGGGGTGCAAGAGTAAATGTGTTAAGATTATTAGTTTCTGCGCGAATTTCATCATAAAATGAAAAAAGATATGGGATGGTAACTAGCATAAATAAAATAAAAGAAAATAAGAGTAAATGGATGTAAAATTTAAACCCGTTTATTGTACTTGCATTACAGAGTTTTTTATAAGACATAGGATTGATGGTTCTGATAAGAACTCCAAAAAAACCGATGATACTAGTATATTCATGGTGCATTTCCTCAGTATACTTTTTTTTTGCTTCTTCGTATATTTCAGGAGTTAATTTTTCTTTGTCCACCATAATCTCATTCTAATTCTTTTAATATATATGTTTTGTCAAAATCGTTTCTTTCTACAGAAAAAAATAATATCTTTCTCTTCTTCTACAATTCGCTGAACGGTAAGCAACTGGGGAATCAATTGTTCTATCAATTCAATTTTAGGGCTTTTTTTTAATACACTAATTGCAAGATATTCTCGTGCAACACGTTTCATTTCTATAATCCCTTGTTTAATATCAGTGAAATTCTGTAATGCAGTGATAGACACAACAGCCATGAATGTATTATCTTTAAATGGTAAATGTTCACCAATTCCTTGAATTGCAGGGATCTTTGCTTGTTTTAACAGTTTAAACGAAGGGTCTATCCCTATAATCTTTCCAGGAAAGTCTGCAAATCCTGGTCCGCATCCTACGTCTAGAATAAGCCATTTTTCGTGAAATTGAATATGTTTTTTGATAACTGCAACTTTCTTAAGTTGCTCTTCTTTATGGAGTTCACTATATCCTTCTGCAATTTCATCGTAATAATTCATGCATTTTTTTAAAACGAAGTCCTATTTTAATCTTCTCTTTACTATTTCCCCTAAATTTTTATAAACCCTTTGTCTTTTTCTATAGGCATGGAAGAAGATTTGCATCAAAAACAAATGAAAGATAAATGTCTTAAATTGTTAAGAGAATATACTCAACATGAAAATGTTAAGTTTACAAGTTTAGGAGATAGTGCTATTTTTGGAGCATTGTCTATTGCAAAACAGCATGGATATACAGATGTGATTATTCCTGACCAAGGGGGATGGTTATCGTATCAAACATTTCCCCTTTTACTTGATATGCATATTATTAATATCAAAACAGATCAAGGAATTCTACTTGTTGATGAATTAAAAAAGTATACTCATGCTGCACTGTTATTTTCCAGTTTTGCAGGATATGC
This sequence comes from Candidatus Woesearchaeota archaeon, assembly GCA_041671005.1. GTDB lineage: Archaea > Nanobdellota > Nanobdellia > Woesearchaeales > DSVV01 > JACRPI01. The sequence continues at coordinate 2,656 of JBAZCJ010000121.1, forward strand.
TGCAGCACAGGATTTAACACAGATTGCAAGTATAGCAAAGCAGAATGATTTCTTTATTATTGAAGATGCATCAGGTGCAGTCAGTCATAAAGATCTCTGTAATGGGGCAATCTCAGATATTATTATCGCAAGTTTTGGGAGATGGAAGATAGTGAACCTTGGTAATGGGGGTTTTTTGTCAATAAAGAAAAAATATCTCACACAACAAGTAAAAGAATCAGACATATTTTCTTTAATAAAACCAAACAATCTTGATTATAACATATTATATGAAAAACTAAAAAAGGCACCAGGACGATTACAATTTTTATTGAAAAAAACAAAAGAAGTTAAACAACTCTGTCAGAAAGAAAAGTTTGAGTTAATTCATGCAGATGCAGAAGGGATTGCGGTGTTTGTTAAATTCAAATCAGATAAGGAAAAAGAAAAAATTATAACATTCTGCAAACAGCATACTATTGCATATAAAGAATGTCCTATGTACATTAAAATTCTTGAAAAAGCAATATCTATGGAAATAAAAAGAATGGAATGTATAATTTAAAAAAATCCCTGCCGAGCATTCTGGATGAACTCCCGGCAATAAAAAATTAAGGGATAGCCTAGATGATCAGTTCTTTTTTGGTTTGTACAAATCTTGTAATTTAATTGTATTATACAATTTACCTGTTGCATAATTGCTTGTTTTATATGTACTTAATATTCGTGATGTAAACTTGAAGTACACGAAACTAACGCCAAGTAATACAAAGCAAATATAGTTAGTCCATGCAGGTAATCCTGCAAGGTATAATACTAGTGGAAAAAAAAGTGCACTAACAAAAAAGATAGCAACAAAAAATAAGTTTGTTAATACTTTTTGTGATTTTTTTTGGTTCATCATTCGGTCCATGTTTGTCATGACACGAATTAAAGTATCTCGTGTGTGTAGTATTTTTCTATAAATAACATACAATAATATTATTCCAAGTATAATGGTAATCCCATGAAGGAGATACATCCATGAAGTGGAGATTTCTAACACAGTCATAATTCCCCATGCTTTATCCCAGCCAACAAATAAGTATGCCAGGAATAATATTGTGAAAATAGTGCTAAAAAATGCATTCTTAAATTTAGTTGTTTCTGAATTTTCAGTATCAACATGATCAAAGAAGCTTCGCACATACCATGCTAGGTTTGAAAAGCCATTGCTGAGGGACTCTGGTGTTTTTGTCGAGCTCCAGATATTGTTAACTCTTTTGCTGTATGTAACA
>JBAZCJ010000122.1:0-3852 GCA_041671005.1 Candidatus Woesearchaeota archaeon
ATTATTAAATCAACGATTTTACAACATCTGCAAGAGTTGTTTTTCCAGGTCTCCAGGTTTGTACAGTATTTAAAAATATTTTTTGATCAAGTTCCGGATGACAAACATATCTTGGATTAATTAGGTCCTTACGGGGAAGTACTTGTTCAGGTTGATCAGGAGTAAAAATAGCACAATATACTTTTCCATAAAAATATGACACATGAAGTACTGGAGTTTCAAGTGTATCTTCTGGTCCTGAATGAACAATCACATTAATATTATAATCTCCTAATACTCCTTGTGAAATTAAATCTACTGTTTGTCCATTAAATCTGAATTCAGTTGTAGGTGTGTATGTCATCTTTCAAGAAATCTTGGTTCTTCTTTTAAATATTGCGGATTATAATTTTAATAACTCTAATTATTAATTAATTTTATAAAACGATGATTTTTTCTATTTATTATGAACCCAGTAAGCTTGGTAATCCCTCCTTCGTTTTATGTGGTTACAAGCAGCCCTACAAGAGAATATTCTGCTCCAATTGTAAGAAAACCTCAAGCAACTATTGATTTGTATGTGGCACAGTTTTCTGATGATATTGTAAGTGCTTCTTTTAATCTTCCTCATCATGGAGTATGGGGAAAAATTACAAGACGAATAACAGAAATTTATTCCCCTTTTGTAGATCTTCAGTTTACATATAGTCAAGCACAATATTCTTCTGCTCCCTTATCTAAGGGTCATTTTTCTGTTGAATACAATTCAGAGGTTAATGTCCCTTCTTTGGTATATTTTCAAAAAGGACCTAAAGGATTATCATATTTAGCATTGCGTAGATCATGGTTGTTTCCAACATCAGATGTAGACAAAACCATTATTGATTCTCATTCAATAGAGGTTTTAATCCAAGCATATGCAACAACAGCTGCTCATGAAATAGGTCATTTATTTGGATTAGAACATCAAGTTGGCGGAAATAATTTAATGGATTCACGTGGTGTTTATATTACTCCTCGGGGTGTACGATTTTCTCAAACCCTTACCGCACAACAAGGAAGACAAGTACAAGAATATCTAAAAAATCAATAAGAAAAATAAAATAAAAAAATTAAAAACCAGTTCCTAAATCAAAGATTCGTTTTGCGCCAATAACAAGTGCTGCTGGGAAAACAAATGCAATAATTCCTTTTGCTCCATTTACAATAAATGTGCCAAACACGTCTGGTGCAACTCTGCTTAATTCTCCTGCTGCTACTGCTGCAAGTAAAATGACTGCTGCAGTGTATAAGATATCTTCAGCATCTTCTTTTGCAAGATTCAAAAATCCAGCAATGAGTCCAAAGCCAAATAATATCCAGTAAAATGCAATAATAACTGCTGTAACAAATAAATCAGCGAATGCTCCCATAATTATGGCTAATACAATTCCAACAGCAAAAAATGCAGTTCCTACACGTCTTAATCCCATTTTTTCACCTCAATAAATAGTATAAGTGATTCAAAGTGTAATTTAGTATATAAATAATTCGGTTTTAAATAAACTTTATAATTCTCAATTGAATTCTTAACGAATTATGAACTTTCCCTCACTTTTAAGAACATCTAAAAATCTTCAAGAAACCCCAAGACCAGACGATTTTGATTTGGGACTTTTGTTAAACACTATGTTTCCAGGATCAATTTTTTCTGAAAATTCTATAGTTTCAAGAGAGGACGTTATGGGATATGCAAGAAATCTCTGGACACACCCTGAAACAGATATTGATGTAATAAGAAGCAGACAATCGGCATATACTGCAGTTGCTTCCGATGTAGCCCTATGTGATTTTCTTTCAACACTTACTATCCCTAAAGATCCAGTAAGAACTTATTTAGATAGTCCTACTTTTGATCGTGCACGGTCTGAAGCTTTAACTTACTTTCGTTATGGCAGTGATTCTTCTTTACACTTTCAAGTGCCTACAGAAGATTATGATTTATTAAGTGAACAAACTGTTATTTATGCTGATGCAATCAAAAGACTTGAAACTCAATTTCCTAGTTCAAGTGATGAGTTTGTTAATAAATTTAAAGAACAAGTATCAATTCATGCTTCTTCTGAGAAGTTTAGAAAATTAGAAACTGCAATAACTGATATTGCTTCTCCATCTACTCTTACTATCAAAACAACATTTGATCATTATACCTCTCGTGGTGTGCCTTATTATCATACTAAATCATTTGAAGTTGAAGCCAAATTTCAATCAGGAAATACAGAAAAAATGTCTGTTGGAGATGATTTAACACATCCTGCTTATAACTCAGATCGTTCTTCATTAAGATTGCCATTTGTCTCTATCTTTGCTACTATTACTGATATTGTTAAAGAAGAAGAGGGGGTTAATTTAGAGAAAGGATTAAATGTTTATTCTCCTATTGAGTTTATTGCTGATTTAGAAAAAAAGACAATACATGCAAAGATAAAAATTAAGAAAGGGTTTTGGCGTTGGAGTAAAGAAGTTACAAAAACGATTGATCTTACAGGCAAATTTGGTAATTGCATTAATAATTTTTCAATATTCCATGAAGTCCTTTCTGAAAAAAAATATGGTTCAGTTCTTGCAGGATTTAAGGAAGATATTGCAGAATTTAGAGATACTGCTATTGAATTACAATATCTTGCAGGTGCTGCACGATATATGCGAGAACAACAGCAACAAGGATATCATGCTGTGATGCCTACTGTTGCAAGTCTTGATATGAGAGTTACAACTATGACTGAGTTGTATAATCCTTTATTATTCGGAAGAGTTGCTCAATCAGATATTGTTGGCAATGATGTAATTAGTACAGCAGATCATAATGCGTTTGTAGTAGTTGGAGCACATACTGCTAGCAAAACAACCTACATGAATGGGATTGGCCTTGCACAAACAATGATGCAAGCAGGTTTGCCAGTATTTGCAGAATCAGCTATAATGAGTCCTGTGGATTGTATTCTCACATCTTATGTTACACGAGGTAGTGTAGAGGAAGGAACTTCAAGACATGTCGCAGATCTGGAAGGAGTAAGAGAAATTAGTGAAAGAATTACTCCATATAGTTTAGTTCTTGTTGATGAGATTGGTACAGGAACAAGTCCTGAAGATGGATACGATTTACTTCAAGGAATTGTTCGTTCATGGGGTATAGATCTAGGAGCAAAAATGTTCCTTGCAACACATTACAGACAAGCAACTCAAATTGCACTCGATCCTAATTTATCTTACGGTCATGTTACTAACTTATATTCTCATCTTGGGGTTAATCAAGAACCGACATATAAAGTTACACCAGAACCTACAGATTCATATAATGCAGCTAAATTAGCAAGAGATCACAAGGCGAATTATAGTTCTTTAACTGCAACATTACTCAAAAGAGAAATCCCTCTTAGGCATTAAAATTGAAATAATTAATTTTTTAAGAATTAATTTTATTTTTTAACCTATGATCTTTATTTTCTCACATGTTTTCAAAGAAATAATAAATATATAAACTTAAATGAAGGTCAACTTTTATAAATAAATGATTTATTCATTCAGGATACATAAAATTCTTAGTGAATTTTTTGTTTGTGATACTCATGGTTAAAATAACAGTTAAAGGATATGAAGTCGAAGCAATTACTGTGAAGGATTCGTTTAATAGACGAGCAACCCAATTCAAAAACAATATTATTGCAACTTTAAAAAAAATTGGTCTTACTGTTGATGATATTGATATTGTGCTTGAACCAAATGCAATAAAAAAAGCACCTGCGTCTGCTTCATGGTATCTCGATGGGCATCATTTACAGTTTAGTCACAATTCAAGAAATAAATATGCAGAGAATTTGTATGTTGTTTTCA
>JBAZCJ010000123.1:0-3705 GCA_041671005.1 Candidatus Woesearchaeota archaeon
TGTTCAATGTGTAAGATTTGTGGAACAGAAGTATATACTGTTAATATTTACACCCCTAGTAAGAGTACAAGATCTTCTACTGAATATTGGGGTGGACCAGTAGGACAAATTAGAATTTCACCAAGAACTGTTATTAAAAAGATTCTTGAAGAATTAAATGTGAATAGAGCATATTTGTTAACAGACAGATGTCATAATATTGGACGAAGTCACAATTATGATCTTACTGAGGAAGCGGCGTCAAAACATCAGGTTTTAGGAGCAATACTTCCTGTTGATTATTGGGAAAGAGTCAGCGAACTTGAAGATGCAGTACGACACTCTTTTGATGGAAAAGATACTCGATATTGGTTAGGGCTTGAAATCCAGCAACAGAGAAGAGATGAAATTGCAGCAAAAATGAGAATACAAAAAATAATGTTGCCCATTACAAGAATAACTGGTATTGGAATTAGAAAATCTTAATCAAAATGTAAGAATTAGTATACAAAATCAAACAAAAAAACATTTTTACAACAAACTATATAAATTCTAGATAGAAAATATTTTGTATGGCAAAAAAAGTCATTCTCATTGCTGATGATGAACCACATATTGTTGACCTTATTAAACTCAGTTTAAGTGCAGAAGATTATGAAATTCTTGAAGCAATTAATGGAAAAGAAGTTCTTAAAATTGTTGCAAAGAAAAAACCTGACCTTATTCTCCTTGATGTTATGATGCCAGGCCTTGACGGCTTTGAAGTATGCAGACGATTACGACAAAACCCTGCAACACGAGATATAGTCATTGCAATGGTTTCAGCAAAAAAAGAAGATCATGATATCTTGACAGGCATTGACAAAGGGGCTATTGCATATATTACAAAACCATTCAGCCCAATTGAATTACAAGAAAAAGTCAAGGAATTATTGAGATTATAAAAAAGAGGTGTAAATATGAAAAAGATTTTTGCGCTGGTAATTATATTGATTCTGCTCCTTACTGTTAGTGCATGCAGAGAAAAAAGCACTGACTCAACAGGAAGCACAACTGAAAATACAGAGGAAACCTCTGAAGAAACAACAGAAAAAGATACAACTGTTACAGTTGAACAACCATTTGTTCAAACAGGAGAAGCTCAGGAAGAAGTAACACTTACCCTTACTGGCGCAGAACCTTCAACAATAGTTATTGACCTTGGAGATCTTGTCACCTTATCTGTTTATAGTGAACGAGTAAAAGCAACACAACTTTCCTGTGAAGAACTTCATATTAATCAAACAATTTTACGAGGAGAAACTGTTCCAGTTACCGTTGAAGCGAAAAAAGAAGGTATCTTTTACTTTATAGATGCTACAACAGGAGAAGCATTATTTAAATTTATTATTGCTGGAAAAACATTTGAAGCTCCAGCAGAAACGGATACAACTGTACCTTAATTTTTTATTATTTTTTTTATTGGTGTTTTTATGATTAAAGAAATTATTACTAGACGATCTATACGAGAGTATGAACCTACTTCTATTTCTGAAAAAGAACTTTTAGAAATTGTTAAAGCAGCACAATTTGCACCAACTGCTATGAACAATAGGTCTGTACAATTTATTATCATACAAGATAAAAACATGAAAGAACAGATTGCAGAAATCATGAATAAAAAAGAATTCATTAAACATGCGCCAATTCTCATTATTCCAACTATTGACACAACAAAATCAATAGCCACTACTCAAGATTTATCCATAGCATCAGCATACATACAGCTACAGGCAGTTGCACTTGGCTTAAGTACTGTATGGAAACATGCTTATCCGGATCAGATAGAAAAAGTCAAGACATTATTGCACATTCCCTCAGAAATGACATTCATTAACATGATTCCTCTCGGCCATGCAAAAGAACATAAAGAAAAGCACACAGATGCTGAGTTTGATTCTATAAAAATACACTATGGTAAATGGTAAACTATAATAACCCCTCTTTACGTTAATATGATATGGTTAAAATTATTCACAAAATACGACATCATCTTCATAAATTCCATAAAATACGAAAACGACCTGAATATCCACTTCCTACTTGGAAACATAAGTGGAATATATTTAATGAAACAAAATTATATGGACTTGAAAAATTTGTAGAATGGATGCTTCCATGGCTTGTTATTTTATTATTATTTATAATTGTAGGGGAATTTGCACATGTCATTAATTACTTTCAATGGGCATGGTTGGAACGAGTAGCGTTATTTTTTGAAGAATATAAATCCTTTATTGATGTTATTGACAAAGTCATTACTGGTTTTTTTGTTGTTGATTTATATTTTAATTTTTTCAAGAAAAAAACATTTTGGAGTTTTCTTAAAACTTCTTTTGTTGATATCCTTGCTGTTGCACCTCTTGGATTAATTTTTAGAGTTGGGGGTCTTAGTGAAGCACAAGCAATCATTCATGTTACGTCAGATGTAGAAAAAGAAGCAGGACAATTTATTAAAGAAGGGGAAGAAATCACAAAAATAGCAAAAGATATAGCAAAAGGCGAAGAAGTTGCTAAAATTTCACGATTAACTAGAATGGAAAAAGTTGCAGTAGAAGTAGAAAAATTACCTCGGGCATTACGATTATATAGAGTAACTGATTTAGGAAAAAAGAAAAAACAAAAGAGAAAAAAACGTTAGACCACAATTATATCAATGACGGAACACCATAAACCCCATCATACCCACCTTTAACTGTGATCATACCATTCCGATTCTTCTCAACTATTGCTGCAAATTCTTTTGAGGTTTTTTCTGCAATCTCTGATAGGGGCATAGTTAAAAGAACATCAAATTCTGAACAATTTCCTGTTACAAGGTTATTATACTGTCCCCATATTCCTTTTGACGCAACTCCTTTTTGATTAAACACAGATAATAATTCTGATAACGGAATAAGTGATTTGAATGGCTTTGCATTTTCTGGTTTATACCCTAAAGGACGATTTGCTAATTCTTCTATTCGTTGGTCAACACCTACTGTTAATTTTTTTCCGCACTCTGGACAAAGATTATTTATTTTTTTTGCTTCATTTGGCTTCAAACAAACATTGCATGCACGATGGCCTGTCATGTGATATTTACCCAGATTTGGATTGACTTCTATTGTTTCTTTAAGACCAGAACCTGTTTCTAATGCTTTCGCTAACGCATTAAATGTTGGTCCTATGTCAAATACAGTTGCTTCTCTTCCCAAACGCCATGGCCAAAAACTATGAATATCTGAAAAACTGACAAGATTAATATTATCTAATTCCTTTATTCTCCAATTCATTGAAGGATCAGAAGAAATTCCCGTTTCAATTGCATGAATGTTTTTCATTTGATCTTGAAAGCATTCTTTTAAACTTTCAAAACCACCATTTGCACCAAAAACACCAAACCATGGAGTCCATGCATGTGCAGGAATGACTTGAATTCTTTCGTCAATAGATTTCATCATTTCAACAAATTCAGGACATGGAATTTTGAAAATTGGACGACCATCATAATCAATTCTTCCTCGCTTGAGAAGTGCTGTAGTTATTTCATCAACTGCTTGAAAACTTGGTGCAATAACCACATTGTGCACTCTTCTTCCTTTTTCTTGAGTATAAATTAATGAGATTTCTGTTTGCAGGACAAATTTAAATCCTGATGCTGTTTGAAACATACCAGAATCTTTGTCTGTTTCTGTCAAACTTGAT
>JBAZCJ010000124.1:0-3636 GCA_041671005.1 Candidatus Woesearchaeota archaeon
ATATCTGAAGAACAAACCATATCTTTTTCTGCTTTTTCTTGTATCAATTTTTTATATTTTATTATATAATCCTCAAAAAATGCACGAGTTAAAATATTTAACTCTAACTGTATTTTTTCTCGTTTGTCATCTTTAATGTCAAGTGCATCTAATTGCTGTTGAATTGTAATAAGAATTACTGCAATTTCAAAAGAAGTATCTGCTTGTAATGCTTCTACTGGTTTTTCTATATATGATAATAAGAATTGCTCTTTCTCTGGCACTGTTTTTGCATACTTTCTCACAGCCTTATCAATGACTGAAAATGAATGAACCAATATTGCATTATGTGCTTCAATTTTTTTCTGCTGCTCCTGTGCATCTGCAACAAATTGAAGATAACGCTGATACCCGTTAGATTCTTCTATAGTATTCATCTTTTTTTGAGCCTGCTGACTTAATTCTTCTTGTTTTTGATATTCTTCTTCTACTTGTTTCTTTTCATGACTTAACTCTTTCGTTTGTTTTAACTTGAGTTCAATAGCAGCAATTTGTGTTTTAATATCTGTAATTGCCTCAACACTCTGCTTTTGGATAATTGCTTGCAATTGCTTCATTAATTCATCAATTTCCTTAATATTTTTTGCAACAATATACGATTCATTTGCAAAAAAATGTTGAAGAACAGCATATGGTTTTAATGTTGCACTATGATATCCTTGAATTTCTTGAGTATAAAAATCACTGACTTTTTTTATATCTCCATAAGTAATATCTTCTTTATTATATAACGATGAAAGTTGTTGAAGAAACTGCTCAGTTCGTTTAATATATGATTGGCGATTGCCCTTCATAATTTCTAATTCTCTGCTGCTAATATCTTTATTTTTTAATTCTGCATGCTCTAATTTTGACAGATTTGCTTGATTTGCAAAAATAGCGTCATCTATTTTATCAAGAATTGGTTTAGAAGAATCAGAAATACTCTTTGCATTTTGGCTTGTATGAGTTTCTATCCATAAAGAAAGCTCTGCAAAAGCAATGCTCTGTTTTGGAATAACAACATCTACATCTTTCTCTTCAAATAAACTCTTTAAAAACTGGAAAAAACCTACCATGTATATCGTGAACAACGGCGGGTTTTTATAGTTGATGGTGATAAAAGAGTAATGCATATATACTCCCGCACTATTACGGGTAGTATGTGGCTTTTGAAATTATTATTGAAACATACATGCATCATTGGAGATAGATGTAAGAAATTTCATTGTACATCTTTAGGATATCCCCTTCATTCGTATAGTGAAAAAGGATATATTTATTCTTTACATTTTGAGAAAATTCATGGAAAAGATGTTCCTGGGTTTCTTACAGATCTTAAAAAAGACTCAAAAATTGTTGAATTAGAAGCACATAACGATACTGTTTTCTTTTTATACAAATCAAAGGAAAAAAGCAATCTTCCTGGCCAAATGTCAATGGGAACTAAAAAAATATTTCACACAAAACCTGTTTTTGTTGATATACAAGGATATGAACATTGGGAAGTTGCTGCATGGAATCGAGAAGATTTGAGCACTTTTATTATTAAACTAAAAAAGGACACTCATGAATTACAAGAATTTAAAATCTTGCAACTGGTAAAAACTAAAATTAATGATCTTTTTTTTCCTCAACTTATGCCTGCTATTACAGCACATCAACGAAAAGCATTTGATCTTGCCATCAAAGAAGGATATTATGAATTTCCTCGCAAAACAGAATTAGAAAAACTTGCACAAATAATGCATATTTCTTTATCGACATATAGAGAGCATTTACGATTAGCTGAAAAGACATTACTTCCGTATTTACGACAAACAATGGTTTCTGAATAGACCGCACTATTGCGGGTAAAATTAGTTATGATAAGTGTGTTTACTTAATCATTGAAGGAAAAATCCTTCGGAGAAATGAAGAAAATGACACAAACAGAGACAGCAGTTGCTGGCGCAAACAGCGCTGGTGATATTCACAGAACGAGATAGTTTACTTGAAATAAAATTACTTTTACTATCTTTTGGAGTTTCAACACCGTTAGAGAATTTAAGCAGAACCTCAGGGCGAGTAAGCTCATGTAATGGAATATGGCTTGATCTTGAAGATAGAACTGGAAAAAAAGAAAGAGTAAAAGTAAGTATGAAGTCAAATCCTCCTTCTCGATATAATCTGGTTAGCACAGGATGTAATGATTCTTACAAAATAATAGTTGGGGCTGGTAGACTTGATATTGAACTTCCTGTAAAAGTAGGTATTCCTCAACGAATTCCTTTAGACTCAATGTTTATGTATGAACTTTCAGGAATGCTTGCAGTCTCATTATGGGGATGTGAATTAAAAAATGAGAATCAGCAGTGTTCATTTTGTTCCTCTGCACCATATACTGGCCCAAAAGCTACTGTAACTGAATTTAAACAAGAATTAGACACAGTTTTGTCGATAGTAAATACACGCGCTATAACAGTTAATGCTGGAAGCAGAGTAAGTCAAACAGACAAAGGATTCTCACAAATGTTTCCATATATAGAAGTATTGCGTGACAGTGGATTCAATGAAGTTAATGTTGAACTTATGCCTCCTGACACAGAGGATAACATACAATTATATCAACAAGGAAAAGATGCAGGAATAACATCGCTTCAATTAAATATGGAAATTTGGGGTTCGAGAAGACAAGAACTCATGCCATACAAAAGCCGAATCACAAAACAACAATATTTAGATGCAATTCAAACTGCTACTTCAGTTTTTGGTGTTGGAAAAGTATCTTCTGTTCTTCTTGCAGGACTACAAAATACTGAAGAACTTCGTGAAGGTGCAGAAGCGATTATTTCTGTTGGAGGAATGCCAAGCATTGAAGTGTTTAGGGCGTTACCTGGAACACAAATGAAATCATATAATCCACAAATAGATTATCAAGCTGTGATAAGTCTTGCAAAAGAAGTTAAGCAACAATTACAAAAATTATATGGTTCAAATGTATTTGACTCACTAGAAGGATGCATGCGGTGTGGAGGATGTAATTTTTTATATGGGTTGAGAGATAAATAGGAAATAAAAATAAGCAGCAGCAATAATTATATAAACCAGGAATGTACAATGGACCCAATGGCAAACGTACAATTACTCAATGCAAAAGGAACACAAGACTTTCCTCCTGAAGAAAAAATACTCCGAAATAAGATTGAGAAGGTACTTGTTGATACTTTTGAGTTATATGGATTTTCACCTCTTGATACTCCAGTCCTTGAACGCTATGATCTTATGGCAAGCAAATATGCAGGAGGAGCAGAGATTCTCAAAGAGACATTCAAACTTATGGATCAAGGTAAACGTGAATTGTGTTTGCGATATGATTTGACAGTTCCTTTTTGCAGATTTATTGGGATGAATCCTTCTCTGAAAATGCCTTTCAAGAGATATCAAATTGGCACTGTTTATAGAGATGGTCCTGTTGCATCTGATAGGTTAAGAATTTTTACACAATGTGATGTTGATACTGTTGGTACAAAAAGTATGGCTGCTGATGCAGAATGTTTGTTATTAGCTGAATCTGTGTTTAAGCAATTAAAGATTGCAGTAACTATTGAAGTAAATAATAGAAAATTTTTAGATGGT
>JBAZCJ010000125.1:0-3588 GCA_041671005.1 Candidatus Woesearchaeota archaeon
CTCCCTTTGATTTCTTAATCAGATAGTCAATAACATCAGGTTTCCCAGATCGACTTTTCATTTTAAAATATTTAAATTTCCCAGATTTTTTTGTAAATGACTTTGCAATATCTTCTGTTTTATCTGTACACCCATCTAACCCAATAAGCACCTCATATTTTTCATAAGGCAATTTGTATAGATTACTTAAAGTTTTTCCTATAATTTTTTCTTCATTATGGGCAGGTATAACAAAGGAAATTTTATTTTTCTCCATTTTAAATTAATTATTATTTTTAATAGTTCTTAACTTAAATATTATTTGAGATACTGGGAGGAACTTACATAGCACTAGCTCTGTTAGTAATGGAGATATGTTTAAAATCGGGTTTAAAACAGGGTTTACCCAAATATAGTTTATCCTGGTTGCACTAAACTTTTTTTCTATAACTTTAAACTTAGCTTTATCTGAGTAATAATCTGGATTATTGTCTTCATAGTATATGAAAAGTGATGAACTAAAATAATTTTTATGTGTTAAGTCTGAATAAGCTGTAAAATGGCTCCAGTGTGGAACCGAAATAATAATTTTAGCTCCAGGTTTAGAAATTCTCCATATTTCTTCAATAACCTTTAAGGGATTGGACAAATGCTCCAAAACATGGTTCATTTCAATTAAATCAAAAGTGTTATCTTTAAACGGATATGGGTATTTTTCTAAGTCATGAACTACATCTACTCCAGGTAATTTCTTAATGTCCAGGTTTACATAACCCTTTTTTATGTCATTGCCGCATCCTAAATGTAGATTGTTTGCCATTTTAGATAGTATGATGAACTTTTAATTTCTCAGGCATTTTGTCATAAAACCTAACTATAAACTTTAATGGAGAGTGCATTAGTCTTAGTCTTACTACTGACAAAAACATTTTAATTGGAACTCTTGTAAGGTTTAATTTACTTCCCTGTTTATCAACCCATTTAGTTGGGATTTCAATAATCTTAAAATTCTTATTGAATAGTATGTATAGCATTTCTATGTCAAAAGCCCATTGAGTAAAACTCATGTTAGATGTTATGAATTTTGCCGCCTTTTCATCAAATAACTTAGCTCCGCATTGGGTATCTGAAAACGGAAGGAATAAGAGTAATCTTACAACAAGGTTAAAGCCACGATTCGTTAATTTTCTTGCAAAACTGGTTTCTATGCTAGAACTCTTTAATCCTCTGCTTGCAATTACTCCGTTAAAACCATTTATAGCCTTAACCAAATTATAGAATTCTTCTGGAGGGGTAGCCATATCTGCATCTACAAATCCAATAAGGCCTTTATTTTTTTTAAGGGCATATTTAAATCCTTCAATTATCGCAAACCCCTTTCCACCCATTTTATATGTTAAATGACTTATTCTTTTGTTTGTTTTTTCGTGTTTTATTACAACGTTTTCAGTATTATCTGTTGTCCCATTAATTACCACTATTATTTCATAGTCAACAGCATTTATTTTATTTAGTTCATTAAAATACCTAGAATATTCTGCTAAAGTACCATCTATTCTTTCTTCTTCGTTATAGGCAGGAATTATAATAGACACTTTTTCCATAAAACTATTAAAAAACGTATATTTTAAAGATATCTATTAAAAAAGCATAATTTTAAACATCAGAAACTAGACAATCTTTCTTAAGTTAAGGTATGCATAATATAATTTAAATATACAAACAACTGAAAGTGTATATGGATGATAAAACCCTGTTAGATAAAGCAGTAGGTAAATTATTTACCTTTGACAAAAATTTTGTTTATGTAGTTTTGATAGCTTTATTTGGGTTTATACTTAGGTCTTTGGTAGCTTTAAGGACTAAATTTAGCGCAGATGAAATGGTGCATGGTACCCATGCAATAGGTTTTATCAGTTCTGGAAAACTGCAGATTATGGATGAATCTGCAGTATGGTTTTGGTTAACAGATTTTTTTATGAGAATTTTTGGTTATAATGTATTTGGAATAAGATTTGCTTCCATATTTTTTGGAACTCTTGCCATAATCGTAATATACCTAATATGCAAAGAGGTATTTAACAAAGAGGTAGGATTGATTGCTGCAGTTATTTCAGCAATTTCTTCATATCAATTAGACATGATGGAAGCTGGTATGGACACAACAATGGTTTTCTTTGTGTTATTTGCACTATACTTTTTTGTTTTATCAACAAGGAAGGAAAACAAGTTTTATTTTTATCTTATATGGTTATCTGCAGGAATTTCTGTTATGGCAAAACCAATCGGATTATTGTTTATAATACCTTTAGGTTTGTGTAGCATATACTATCATTTTTACAAGTTAAAATCAATAAAAATTAAAGACTACCTTTTTGTAATTATACTTCTGCTGCTAATTTTTACACCAGTGTTAACTTTTAATTACCTGCTGTATAAAGATAAAGGTATCTTGGATTTGCAATTTTCTAGATTTACAAGGATTTCAGTTGACACTTATGCCTCAATTGCCCCAACAATAGAAAGTTTTAGCATATCAACTTTACTGGTCTCACATGGAGGTGGAAAACCAGGAATTATTGTGGCATTTAAATTTATGTACCTGTTTGAGTCTATTTTTGTGCTGGTTTTTGCTCTTGCCGGACTATTTTTCATAATAAAAAATAAAAACAAATTCCTTTTAGTTTTCATAGCAACATTTATCCTTCCATTTATATTCTTAGCAGGAACATCTTTACTGCCAAATCATTTTGTCTTTACAAGTTATTATGCAGTTATATTTGCAAGTTATGGGATTTATAGCTCATCATTGCTTCTGAAAAACAAAAAACATCAAAAGATTTTAATTTATGCACTAATTATCCTGATACTTATAACTTCTTATATAAAAATAGCTAATGGAGATTCAAATGGTTTTATAGGAACTAAAAATGAATTAGGACAAATGATTGATTTTAAGGAAACTAGCATGGATAAAAATGCCTTTGTCTTGGCAGACTCAAGAATTTACAGGGGAAGGATAGCATTCATGTTTTGGGATAAACATTACATGGAAGGAAATGTTTTCTTAAGTGCATTAGCAAATATGGATCAGATTCCAGGTCAAGAGATCTATTTTATAGAATGTGTTCAGGATGATTGTGGTTGGGGTGGCGGAAAGGTAACTGATGATTTTAATAAGTCTATGGAAGATTTGGTTAGTGTGTTTGGAAACCAGAATAACTACATTAAAACTATAAATGATGTCTATGATAAACCTTACTTTAAAATATACAAAAAGACAATTGCTTTAAAATCAGGAATGATTCCAGCAGCTGATTCATTAAAAGAATGGTTTTTCTATCCTTTAAACTATCAGCCAAAAAGCAAGGTTTTTGACAACTACCAAACGCATACTCTTTACGATAAGCTTCTTGATCAAGCTGCACATGCAATTTTGTATATAACAATAATTATCTGCGGGTTATTGGTGCTTTTGACAGTTTATTTATTGTATAAAGAAGGGTAAAATGAAAAAAGAAAAATTATCTATAGTTATTCCAGTATACAATGAAGAAAAAACTATATCAGAAATTGTTAAAAGAGTTCAGTCTGTAAAAATGCCCAATA
>JBAZCJ010000126.1:0-3580 GCA_041671005.1 Candidatus Woesearchaeota archaeon
ATAAAGAATCCGGCTTCTCCTTTACCTTCTTGTGGAGAATTAGCTTGTTCAATTGTTCCTCCATTAACACAAGCGGCATATGCATCAGAAGGTTTTGTCCTAAGCTCAACATTACCTTTAAGAGTATCATATACTGATGTGGGTTCATCTGTTTTAGCGAATCAACATTTGAGCACTGGATCTAGGTTTTTTAAAGGTAAAATGTGGACTCCTAGCCAAATGAGTCAGATCAATTTAATGTTTTTAACTTTAATTAATGGATCTTATAATGAAGTCCATGTAGATGTACAACGTACACAAATTGTTGGTCTTTTTAGTTTTTATCAGACAGTTGATGAATTTCTCGAAGCAGTCGCTCCAAAGAGTTCTGGATTTTTTGACTTTGTGACTCAAGTAATGTATAATGCAGTAAGATCTGCTGAATTCTATATCTATAAACCTAAATTTAATAATCAAGTACGTTGGGATATGGCAGATAAACTTAAAGAACAAGTTCTTAACATGGGTTATGATATAGGAACAGATGTAACTGCTATTGATACATTAACCAAAGATTTAATGAGTGGTAGAATTGTAGTCCCTCAATTGTTAGATGAATTAACTTTTTCTGAAATTTATGAAGGGGAATTTGTAAGACAACCAATTACTCCATTGCACAAACAATTATTGTATCACGAAAAATAAACGGGCCGTGCAGAATTCTCACAATGGTTACGGTCATTGGACCCAAGGTGGGTTTCGCTAACGCTCAAGCCCACTAAATATGAATTAAAATAAAGAATATAGCGGGCCGTGCGGGATTCGAACCCGTGACCTAAAGATTAAGAGTCTTTCGCTCTACCAGGCTGAGCTAACGGCCCAGATTAACGTAAATCTGGGGGAAGCATGATTGGAATCCCTTCTTTTATTGGGTAATCAATCTTACATTTTTTGCATACTAACGCAGTTTTATCTTTATTGTACGCAAGGTCTCCTTTACACATTGGACATGCAAGAATATCATACAACTCTTTAGGAAGTGGATCTGTCATGTTTATTTCTTCATTCGTTTGCGCTTTTCTTTTTTCATTCTTTTTCTTTGCCATTTCCAGCGCATCTGGCCTTTCTTTTTCCAGCGTCGTGAACTTCGTTTCATAGTTTTTTTCCTCAATTTAATGAATATAGAGTGTGTTTCAATTGCTCCTTTATATTATTTATGCTTTCTTGTATGAAAATAGTAATATATTAATTTTAAATAAAAATTCTTTTTATTTTAATATCTATTTCTCAATAATCTTTAAAAGGCCTTATCTATTATTCCCTTTGTGGTAGTGATGAGTTTAGATGTATGTTTAGATGATTGGGGGCCAGATGCAATTCGCTTTCTTGAGAGAAGGCGTTTTTCTCCATTTGCAACAGAAGAGGATGAAAAAGAAAAAAGTATTTTTGCAAGAATTGATGAGGAAAAAGAAATTCTTACTTTATTTGCAACAAGAGAAGATATAAGATTTCTTCGTGAAAATGGTGATATTCTTCGTCAGTTGGGATGTATGGATATGCCCGTAACTCCAACAATGAACCGTGCATTAGAAACAATATACAGAAACGATAACGAAAGAATACAAGCTGTAACAGAAGGATGGAAAGGAGGAATAAACGCAACATATGATGGATTTATGATGTGGTTTGATGAGAGAAGTGTTTTAATTAGACAATTATTCCGCCATCGAAGACTTTTGCCAGAACAAAGAGAATTAATGAGATTTATGCAAGATGAAGTGTCTGATAAACCTTTAACAAGCTTGTATCACTGGATTTCTTCGAGAAGAACAGAAGAAATACTTCCTCCAGAAGATATAGCGAAGGAATATTTAAAATTTCAATGGGCGCAAGTATGGCAAAGAGTTAATGCTCCATTTGAAGCAACAAGACCAACACTATTAACAGCAAGAGCATGGCAAGAAACGTATGAAACAGTTATCAACGCAACGTATACTTCTAAATTATATTATGATTTAATTGATTATTTCTGGGAAATGGCAGCACTGACATTTGAAGCTGCGCCGGATTCTTCAAGAAAATTTTTGGGTGGAGCATTATATACAACTATTTTAGATGGAGAAAAAGCAAGTTGTTTGAAACCATTAGTTGCAGCTGAACTGAGTGACATAGTCAGAATAAATGATATATTTAAGTCAGAAGATTTCATTCGTTTTGACCCTACACGTACTGTAGGGTATTTTGTTTAGGATAGAAATCGATTATTTATTTTTAAAGTTACGAATCAAAGAGAAGTTGATGCTCTGGCAGCTGTTGAAGCAGCAATAAGAGAACCTGCAGCAACATATATGCGACTTGTGCAAAGATATGGTGATCTTCATACAAAACCAGTATCTTTTGAGAGTGATGACCCTGATCCTACTGGAGAAGCCATTGCAAGAATAAAAAAGAGAATACAAGAAGATCCGGAATGGAGTAAATATTTTTCTTTATCGTGCGTACGACCTGCAGGTCTTGTAGTTCCTGGATCAGGAGAAACAAGAATTATTAGTATGCAAAATGCAGGAAAAACACTGAGTAGACAACTGGATGATGAAATGGATACAAATAAACAGAGAGAATTATATGAAAATGCACTTGCAATACTTGCAAAATTTCATTTTATTAGCACGACAAATCTATTGCGTGTAAAGGGAATTTGTACACCTATCCCTCATTTAATTTTACGAGATGGGTTTACTGTTCCAACATTGCAATATGAACAATTAATTACACGAAGAGTTGTCGGATCACAAGAAAAACCAAGATTAGGTTTAAATCGCGGATTAGAAGAAATAATGTATGAAGTACGTAGAATTGGAGATTTTCTTGATAGAGGTTGTTTTGGTCTTGTGATGCAGGAGCCTTGTGAAGAAAATATAGCAGAAAGCGGTTTAATTGATATGGGAAAATTAAGTTTAGGTAATTTTCTTTATGATGCTGCACGTTTTCTTTATGGCGCATCATTTGAGAGAAAAAGACATATCGACCTTCATAACTTAAGAGAACATTATATCGCATCTCTTACTGGTCCTGTTGAAGAAACACATAACGCAAAAAACCCTCTTAGCGGTAGGAACTATGAAGAATCAAGAGAACATTATAGTCATTTTAGAACAAATACAGAATTAATTAGATGTTGTATGGATTATTTCTTAGAACATATACGTTCAGAAGGAGTTCCTTCTGAAGTAGCTGAAGAATTAGGAAATGATGTTATTTCAGAATTTATTTCTCGTCCCCTTATTGAGAGTATTATGGATTGGGATTGTTGCAGAATTGGTGCTGCAGAAAGAATGCGTGAATTTTGTCAAGCATCAGCTATTTTAGTTTGTATGGGTGAAACTGGTGCATTAGTTTATCAATTAGAAAACGAAAGAAAGAGAAATGATCCAGTAAGAAAACAATATCTTGAAACAGAGCTAAGACATGCTGTTCGTAACTCATTGGCATTTATGTCGTATCAAGGATATTCTAGATTAGCGAATATGTGGGCATGGTATCTGTCAGAATCTGGAAAAATACCTCTTGATTACATGGTTGATGATCATAACCCTGTACG
>JBAZCJ010000127.1:0-3507 GCA_041671005.1 Candidatus Woesearchaeota archaeon
TTCTTTTATTTTTTAATATTTCCCAAAGCTTTATATTACAACTCTCTTTAAAGTAAGTTATGCGGAAACATCTCTGTAATACAACAAAAAATATTATTGCACTTATGGGATTTAGTGTTATCACATTTTTCCTATTTTTTTATTTTTTTATGAGCAAGCAAGATCTTGTTTTGGATGCGACAGTTTCTCTTACTCTGATGGGGCTTTTTTATTGGAAATATAAATCATTACGACAGGATAATTGGAGTACAGCTGCATTATGGTGTGCAGTCATTCTTCACAATACTCACCTTTACGGATCCCAACCTTTAGGAATTAATTTTGATCATTACATGCATTTCGTAGCAGGATTTGCAATTGCAATTGTTTTTGATAGATATTTTTATGAACGGTTAACTTTTTTTCAGCGATTTTTATTGTTGTCTGTTGCAGCTCTTGGTATTGGTGCTGTTGGAGAAATTCTTGAATGGTTTGGTTATGATATATTGGGAAGTGGGGAAGGATTTTTTTATTACGGTGTTGGTGATGAAGGAGAATGGCGTAATGCAATTCTCGATCTTATTTGTGATGTGTTTGGTGGATTTGTGATGGTTTTTCTTACGTTGTTTCGTAAAAAATCATAATTTTTATTATTATACTCAATTTCAAAACTTATTTAAACAAACAGGTTACAATGGTGTTATATGAAACCTTTTTGTTATATTAATCATATGAAACATGTCATTTCTCTTATTTTTCTAATTTTTTTATTTGTTTTTGTTACAGGGTGTACAACTGAATCTTCGTCTACTAATTCAACAATTCCTACTGTTTTAGGAGATGAAACAGAATCTGGAGAATTGTATCATGCATATGACTTGAAATTGATTATTGATTGGACAATTAATCCTGATGCAGTTCAACATAATTCAAAATCGTATGATGCAATAGGCTCTGGTGAATTTGAAAACACATTATTTTTTAAAGAAGAAGATATAAAATTAGGTAATGCAGTTGCAGTAAAACAAATGGGTAAAGGAAGTTTAACAAGTTTTAATTATTATGGTCTTGAAGGTTGTATGGTCGAGACTCCCGAATGGTATTATAAACAGGATTATTCTTTTCAATATGAATCTGTTACATTTGGTTCAAGTGAACAAGCTTTCTTTTTAGATTTATTAAATCCTACCTGGGAAAATGAAGATCTGTTGCCTTCATTAGATGTTACATTAAGTTGTGATGTTGGAGCACCTGCAAGTTTTACTGATCCTGAAGCATTACAAAGACTTATGGACGTTGCAGTTTTTGAAGAATCAGCATATATACAGCCAGATGGAAGCATGCGGTTTAGGTTTATTGATAAAGGGACTACTTCACCAACATATCAAACAGTTTTAACT
Source organism: Candidatus Woesearchaeota archaeon (assembly GCA_041671005.1). Taxonomy (GTDB): domain Archaea; phylum Nanobdellota; class Nanobdellia; order Woesearchaeales; family DSVV01; genus JACRPI01. Next base: position 1,380 of record JBAZCJ010000127.1, read on the forward strand.
CCATTTACTTTTGGTCCTAATAAATTGTATAAAGGGACTGTAACTGTTGTTTTGACAGATAAAGGAACAACACGCACATTATGGACTTAAAACAATACTTTTAAAAAGAATAAGTTTTAGGATACATTTATGAAACACATTAACATTTTTTTAATTCTCTTTATTTTTCTTTTTTTCCTTTCTGCATGTTCTGAAGATAAAACATCTGAAATTAATACTCAGCAACCAGCTCGTACACAACCAAAAGGAGAGACGCATGAAACAGTTCCGTCTCAAGAAATTGTACTGCCTGAAACAACAACTAATTATGTCACATTTACATTAAATGTTCATGATTGGGTTTTTCCTGAAAAAAGTGTAGAAGCAGTAACCAAAACAATTGAATTACATGAGAAATATAATGTTCCTATTGATGTTTATTTGGATGATCAGGTGTTTCAGATTTATATGGATCAGTACCCAGAACTTGTGGAGCTTATAAATACTTCATCTGTTGTTACTATTTCTTACCATATCAGACCACCTATGCCAACATATATTTTGTTTGAAATTTTTAATCTTAGTTCTATGACTGAAGATGAGGTATACGATTTTATGCTCCCTTATGAAGAACATGCACTTGATTTAGTAACAGCATTGCCTGATGAAACTAAACCTGGAGGATATCAATATATTAAAGATACGTTTGGACATGCTCCTGTAACAATTAGTCTTATTGAAAATAGTGATGCTGAAAAGAGAGCTATGGCAAAAATTTATCAAGAAAAAGGAGCACGACTTGGAATAGTTCATGGGAGAGTTATACCATTTGGACAACAGTTGTACGGTATGTATTTACGTCCAGAAGATGTTGAAATAAAATGGTATGAACAATTAGGTGGATACATGAATGATAACTTAACTGCAGAATCTTATTTGCTTTCTCGAGTAGAAGAAGCAGGGAATGGTCCAGGATTGGTTATCAATATTAAAATGCACGAAGATAATTATTATCTTTCTCAAACTCCTTTTGATCCTATTTATTGGACAGATAGTGTTCGTGGAGATCCTTCACTTCCTCCTTATGATTTAACTCGAGGTATTGATGGATTAAAACACAAAAGTTTTGCACAAACAGCAGCACAGTGGGAATTTTATGAAGATTGTTTAGCATATGTTTCAGCACATCCTGAATTATATACTGTTCTTAATACAGAACAAGAAGCTGATATGATTGGTGCGTAAATTAATATTGAGAAATGTATACAAGAGTTTTATGTTGTTTAGCGTAATATTTTGCAAGAGTTATAGCATCAAGATATTTTAATCGTATGCATGCATGTGAAGCTTTTTTTCCTAATTCATCTACTCTATTTGTAGTATGAAAATAAATATTTCTTTTGTATGTCCATTGGTTTTCTTGTTTTAATCCTTTAAGCCGAAGAACTGGTGCCATAACTACTCCCTTTGTGTTTTGTGGTGCAGGATTTTCAGAAGTATATATTTTACCTTTTTGCTTAGTAAATTCCCAATTAATAAACATTTGTCCTTCTTCTTTATCTGTTCCATAAATTTCTGCAATTTGATGTAACCCTAATGGTGTTTTTTCAGAATCATAATTGTTTCCAAAACCGTCTTTTGCAGTAGAAACAGGTGCTTGTCCTGTAATAGTTAAGTCTCCTTCTTTGCTGTATGTTGCAAGATATAATCGTTGTCGTTGTCCTGAAACAATAAAGAAAGTTTCATCATATGTACTATTGGCTTGGATATAAGGAATTACTTCAACTTTTAATTCTTCATTTAATTTTTCTGAAAGAGGAGATCGACATTCCCAATGATGTGTATGAAGAATATTTGTTGTTTCACATTGTACTTTTTCAACAAGAGTTTCATATTTTTCAGGAGCAAACCTATTCATAAGGACTAATCCTAATCCTGCTCCGATAACTCCTGTAGTAATGGGAAGTAAATAGTCTCTTATTGTCATTTTTTAAAGAAAGAAGTTTTGATTCTTTAATGTTTCTTTATTTTTAGATTTGTTTTAGTTTATTAAATTATTTATTCTTTTGCAACTCTATAATGTTTTATTAATTCATAACTAAACAGTATAAAACTTATTGGATAAAAGAGCATTGAAATTATGCTGAAT
>JBAZCJ010000128.1:0-3481 GCA_041671005.1 Candidatus Woesearchaeota archaeon
GATCCCAATCAGAGTAGTCGGCTTGAGAATTGGTTGGAGTAATAGAAATATTATTAGTCGATTCTTTAATAGGTTGATCTAATTTTTTTGGAATAATAACCTTATCTTTATTTTTTGCTGTATAAAAGGTTAAGCCAGTGACAATCGTAATTATTATTAAAAATAAAACTAAACTTTTTTTGTATTTCATATTAGTTACAGTATACTATATTGACTAATACTAAAATAGTATATAATTATAATATGATCAATCCACTTATTATTTTTGCTGGCGCAGTTGTTTTTTTTATTGTAATTCTCTCTTTAATTATTGTTTCAATACAAAAAAGAAAAAAAGAGGTTTGGAAAGGACGTCTTGAAGACAAAAAGGTAATAACTGAAACACGTAGGAATGATGAATATAATAGAAAAGTAGATGTTTACTATCTTTTTATAAAGCTTGAAAACGGAACAAATAAAAAAATGTCAGTAAATAAAAAACTTTACGAAAGCTTCTCTATTGGAGATGAAATAGAAAAAAAAGAAGGTATGTATGACCCCGTAAAAAGTGAATAGGTCGGACAGATTTACATTCTTGGCTTTCCGTAGCGATGGAAGTCCGAACTAATTGTACAGAAAAAATATTTTGATAATATTTTCTATCCCCTTTAACTTACATCGATGATAATATTGTCCAAAAATCCTGTATAACACTACCTTTATATAATTCGTATGGCCATTTTTTTGTAACGAACTTTTTAAGAAACGACTTATTGAATATGTCGTTTTTATAGAGATTTGGTTTAAAAGATAACCTAGTCAATGTAAATGAATTTATTGAATGAACTTGCATAGTATTCATAATGAAAAGAGTATAATCTTCAAACTTTTTATGTGCCGTAATGTTAATTTCTTTTTTTTAGTAATTCAAATCACTTAAATATTGTAATAAGAATAAAGAAAGCGGACCAACTAGTGTTTACAACTCAATCCTACGAGTAAAAAAGTAAGCACTATTATTTTTTAAGATAGAGAAAGCCTCAAGAAAAGGAATCGCAAGAAAAAAAAGAGATATGAAAAATATTATTGAACTAAAAATATATGAAAAATTAAGAACGGATAGCATGAAATTAAAAAAACACTGATAAGCTAAAAATGGACTAACAATAAAAATAAATATTGGATTACGGAAAATTGAAAGAATGTTTAATTTATCATGATCGTTTTTAAGTTTCCTGTTTATTTTTCTATTTCCCATATTTCTGCCTTTATCATAATTATTAAATCTGTAAGGTTGGTTTTTGGTGTGTAAAATATTCATAATTAGCTGGTTGTAGTATATCCTTCATCCTATTTAAGTTCAGTAATATAGATTTTTCTTATTTAGTGATTCAGATTACTAAAATCATGTTATTGAAGTAACCGCTAAATATTTTGCTTATTTGTATACTGTTTTTGAAAAAGAATAATTTTTTAATTTTAAATTAAAAAGGGAGGTGAAAAATATATGGGAATTTTAGATATAATCATAATTTTATTAGTCATTTCATGGCTAGGAGGGTTTACTCTAAAAATTGGAGGTGGACTTATCCATTTGATACTTGTAATTGCAGTTATAGTTTTTATCGCTCGTCTATTAGGTTTTAGAGCTTAATTAGAGTTAATATATCAATATATTTCAAAAAATTATGAAAAATTTAAATATAATTGGCCAAAGAGTAAAAGGTCAATTGCAACAGGTGAAGGGAACAATTGAAGATGCATCAGGTCAACATCTAAAAGGAAAAGTAGATAAATTACGCGGTAAAACCAATGTTTTTATTGCTGATATAAGAAACAACTTAAGTAAATAAGCCTTAAAGTAATTGGGCTACTTTCCTGATATTGTTTGATATTTTATTGCTTCATGTAAGAAGAATTAGAAAACTAGGAAATCTATCTTGTCAAAATGAGGTTAAAAAATTATTGGCTCCACCAAGTTCAGGCAATAAGAAAGTGTTTTGTGTAATCTATGTATTTCCAACTGTATTTTACAAACGAAGATTCACTCTCTGTTACAATAAATATGTGAAAAGAACAAAACAAACTCTCCTGTTTATTCAGCTTACTAGTATTATTGCTTCAAATCTATTAGCTCCAATTTATGCTGTATATGTAAAGGGTATCGGTGGTGATCTTATGACTGCTGGAACAGCAATCGCGATGAACTATGCAGTTATTGGTGCACTTGTTATAGCTTCGGGTCGGTTTGCAAATAAACATCATACTGAAAAAATTCAACTTATCATAGGGTACTTTCTTTCTGCATTTGCAGCATATTGTTACGTGATTACAAAAAACCCAACGCAGCTATTTTTTACTCAAATAGTATCAGGTATTTCTATTGCAATAATATCTCCAGCATTTTCAGGTCTTTTCTCTAAAAATATAGAGGAGGGAAAACATACTGCTTCATGGGGCGATTACTGGGGGTTGACATATTGGGGTGCAGCAGTAACTGCAATTACTGCTGGTTTTGTTTCGCAAAATTATGGATTTAATGCTGTTTTCTTCTTTATGATGGGATTAAATGGGATGAGTGCACTTGGCGCACTATATCTATATTTCTTACCAAGTAAGAAAAAATAAGAATACTTCTAAGTATGCTCCCCCGAGAAGACTCGAACTTCTAACATCCTCGTTAACAGCGAGGCGCTCTACCGATTGAGCTACAGGGGAATTAGACAAATAAACTAACAAGGAACAATTATGTCAAATTACACATACATTTTATCAAAAAAATCACGTTTTTTCAGATACTTTTATTTTAATTACTTGTCAGTCAGCAGATTTTGTAACATAAAAGTATGAAAAGCTTCAAAATATAAGCGATAAGAGAAAGTATAAGGAATGTCCTTTAGGGAGACAAAACATATGTCTAAGGAATTTGAGGAATAAATTTACCTTCTTGACTTTCAAAATCAATCTGCTACCTTTTTAGTATGAGTAAGATAATTGTTCTTACATTTATGTCGTTAGACGGTGTTATGCAAGCTCCTGGCGGACCTAAAGAAGATACCTCAGGTAATTTTAAATACGGCGGGTGGACCGTCCCATATTTTGACGTATTCGCTGGTAAAATCATGGAAAAACAAATGAAAAGAGAATATGATCTTCTTCTTGGCCGAAAGACATACGATATCTTTGCAGGATATTGGCCTCAACATACCGAAGGGTGGCCACAAATAAATAAGATTACAAAATACGTAGTTTCAAAAACAATAAAAAATCCTGACTGGGAAAATACTGTCGTAATTAAAGATGTAGGTGGGTTAAAAAAACTCAAACAACAAAATGGGCGTGATCTTCAGGTCCACGGTAGTGGCAATCTTATTCAAACACTTCTTAAGAATGATCTAGTTGATGAGCTTTGGCTAAAAATTTTTCCAATAACTTTAGGATCGGGAAAACACTTATTTGAAGATGGAGCAATTCCGGCGGCATTTAAATTAACAGGATCCAA
>JBAZCJ010000129.1:0-3401 GCA_041671005.1 Candidatus Woesearchaeota archaeon
AAGTAAGACAGTGTAATGATCATGGATATTACCTTCTTCATTTGACTGATACTGAAGGACGTGCAAGAGCAGGTATTCTTCGATTAAACAGATTTTTAGGTGGTGTTGCATATGAAACAAAACCAATTCATGCCATTAATACAAATAGTAGATATCCAGACAGCTACGAAGGGTTAAGTTCAATTTTGAAACAAGGTTTCATTTCTTCATGTGAGGGAGATTTAAACGCAAGTATTTTAACAGAAGATATCCCCTCATCATTAATTAGTTTAGCTTCTGGGAAGAAAGAATTAATGTTTGGAGATAGTTCATGCAACTCAGAAACAAAAGATGATCGTTATTTTTTAGAATTTAAAAGATTCTCATCACTTAATTGGGATAAGCAAAAACCTTCTAATTGGGGAGGGATGTGTATGTATATTTCCATAGACTCAGTAAAAACTCCAGACATCCACGTCAATGTCGTTCTTGGAACACAAGATCCTACAGAAATTCAAAAAAGAATGCAAATGTATCAAGAATTATTTAGACAGCATGGTGTTACATCACGATATATTGCAAGAACTGGCATCATTGAAGCAAGAGGATAAAACAATGGCATCCTTCACACTACTCCCACGTGGACCACAAAAAAATGCAAGAATATATGAGTGGTCAGAATTAAGACCATGCTTACAATGGCAGGCATATGGATTAGATGTTTATAGCGCTTCTTCATTTCCAAATCCTAATGAGGATGAAGTAGGAATTGTTATGATTCCTGAACAACCTAAAATAGTTCTTGTAAATGATCTTAAAATCAGAACACCACAAACACAAAATCCAAGAAGTTTAGGTCCAAATACTGTTTTACTGTTTCACGGACAATCTACACCTGATTATTGGAGACAATCACATGCACCTCACAGAAATATAACAGATATATTAGAAGAAATGGATGAAAGAGGAATAGTAATTGATGCAGTAATGTCATGTAATCCTGGAGCATATCAATTACCAATTCAAAAAGGAAGAACATTACGTACATATCCTTTAAGTGTATTTGAAACACAAGGAATTGTATTAAGAAATTCTCAGTTAACACTTGAAGTTATTGCAGACAAATATAAAGTAAAAGGAGAACGAATATAATGACACCCTCTCCGCATAAGTTTCTTGAAGGACTTGAAGCATTTCTTATTAACGCAGAAAAGCAAATTATTTTTCATGGAGCAGGTATTCCTAATCTTCGTACGTTTAGGCCTGCAGTAAATGAAACATTTGGGAGAGGACTTTATCTCAGTTCAGATAGAGAACGTGCAGAAAGTTACGCAGTGTTTCGCACAGGTACTAAATATGGGGGTGAATGTGATCCAGAAGATATCCCTAAAGGAGGTTTTCAAGCAACTTGTTATGTGTTTGAAGCAACTGGCCATTATTTAGATTTGAGAACAAATGAAGCAATGGAAACATTACTACCATTATGGAAAACATATTTAACAGAAAATCGTGAACAGATTCTCGAAGATGCACAAAATAATTATCTTCCAGCTAATAACGATTGGAAAAAATTAATGGCATCAGGATTTGCAAGTGAATTATCTGAGGTTTTAACAAGACAAGGCAAAATAAACAGATATGCGTTCATGGAACCACAAAGCTATCTCAACAATGTTTTTTCACAATTTTTAGAAAGAGCTGGATATGATGGTTTAATTGCAATTGAAGGAAATGAAAAAGACGGAAAATATGAAACAAAAAAAGGAGATTCATGGGTTGTCTTTGATTCAAACAAATTAGTATTTGTAGAAGAATATGAATGTAAAAAAGATACTATTACTCTTTCTTCCTAATATTTACAGATAATTTAAACTGATATTTTAAAAAAATAAGAAAAAAGAAAACTATATAAAGTCTAATTGACAAAAATTTAATTATGACCAATCCATCAACACAATGGAAATCTGTACAAAAAAGTAATAACACTCAAATTGAAAAAGCTATGACTGCTTCTATTCAATGTTCAAGAATTTATACTGAACAAATATTCCCTGATCTTAATCATGCCCATCAAATGTACGATCCCAATGGAGTAATATCCGATTGTAATACTCAGTTAGGAGCTTTAAATCTACTTTACACATATTGTTTACGTCCTTCTCATGATAAAAATGTTTGTGATGAAAAAAAAGAACTAGTTAAAAAAGCACTTGAAACATTAAAAGATCTAGATGAAATGTTAGCAAAATTAACAAAACATCAGATTAAATGTTTAATGGAAAGTCAAGAAAAAATTAAAATTATGTTAACCGCTTTATCCCAAGTAAAACCATTACCTACAGACTTAACTGCGGAAATGATAAAAACTGCTATTGAACACACAACTAAACTAAGAAATCAATATGGAGAAACTGGTGATTTAATAAAAGGATATGCAACAGCATTTGGTATGAGAGTACAAACAAGAACTGCAATTCAACAAGTAGTAAACGAACCTATAACTGATCCAAACCAGTATGAGAGAACAGTAAATCCATTATTAACAAAATTTCGCCTTCATTTAAGAACAGAAGAAGAAAATTTTAGTATGATAATAGGTGATTATAAAGTTACTATGTTGGACCTAAGAGCAAAAATTAATGATGCGTACAGAATTCTTGACGCATGTAACAAAAAGTATCAACCTTAATACTCTTTCTTTCTAATCTTAGCGATAAAGAAACCTTCCGTATCATTATCCTGTGGCCAAAGCCTTAAGCAATGTGCAACCCCTTTATTATACGTTTCGCCTTCAAATTCCATTATTGCCGGGCCATGATTAATATTTAACTCAATTTTTTCACAAACAGCGTTAGGATATTTATTTAATAAATAACTAACAACAGCTTCATCTTCTTCTGGTTCATTAGAACAAGTAGAATAAACCATAACTCCGTTAGGTTTAAGATTGTTAAATGCAGTGTCAATCAAATGTCTTTGTTGTCCTGCAAGCTGTTTAATTCCTGCACGATTCCACATCAATAATGTTTTTAATGATTTTCTAATTGTACCAGTACCAGAACAAGGTGCATCAACAAGAATTCGATCAAATTGAAATTCTTTAAACCAATGACCTTCCATCATCGTTAAAATACAATTTCGTAATCCACAGCGTTGCATATTTAATCCTAATGCCTGCAATCGCTGGTATTGAAAATCATTTGCAATAAGTATGCCTTCATTGTTCATATACTGTGCAATTTGAGTAGTTTTACTTCCAGGAGCTGCACACATATCAAGAATTATTTCTCCTGGTTGTGGATCAAGAACAACTGGCGGAATCATTGATGCTGCTTCTTGAATATAAATAAAACCTAAAGAATGTTCAATAAGATTTCCAACATCTCTTCGTTTTTCTTCTGCATTTGATTCTATCCAAAATC
>JBAZCJ010000130.1:0-3395 GCA_041671005.1 Candidatus Woesearchaeota archaeon
ACCACCCATTTTATTTATATAGTCCCGAACTATCAAAATGGTTTCAAGTGCAGGATAATCACAAAATACACCAGCCATACGCAATGATAATTCGAGTATATTCATTTCTCTTTTAGTAGGTGTTTTCATTCCTTTTCCTCCTTTTTATCGGTTAAGTAATCACTGATTTCATCAAATATAAGTTTACGCGTGGAATCACCAAAATAAATACTTTTTGTTAGGTGTTTTGAAAATTCGTTCATTACTATTTCTCTGGTCAGTTCTTCCCTTAAATCAATCTGCTGTTTGTCACGCACCCATTTTGCACCTGCAATCTTTCCTGCTTCTTCTACTGCATCCAAATTGCTTTCCCCTGAATCAGGTGTAGATTCTCTTGCCCAATTATATATTTGTGCATCTGTTATCATAGTGTTATTTTTTTAAAATTACTTTCAAATTGATGCACAACCCAGTTTCTTTGCGCTTTTGTTAAATTAGATTTTTTCTGTTGTATGAGTTCATATTCTTTCACAATATCAACCTGCGGTCTTTCGGGTTCTTTATAACCACCAAATGAATTACCAGACATTATCATACCCATAGCCAAAATAGACATCATTTTACTACTCATCTTTGGTGATTTTCTTTCTATACTCTCGTATTGTTCACCATTTACTTCGACTATCATAGTGTTCCTTTCTTTTTTGGAAATATATCGTATCCATCAAATTCCTCTATTAAATCGTGAAAAAGTTTATTACCTTTTGCATTATACTGTTCGTGGTCTAATAGAGTTGGGGTTGTGAATATAACTTTATTGTCAACGTTTTCAGTTTTGCATTTTTTCTTACACAATTCCTTCCATTCTTTGTCAAGGTCATCACGTTTTGCCTTATACTTTTTGAGTATATTATGTAATTTTGTTTTTGTTAATTCCATATTTATCCTTTCTGTAATTGTTGTTTGAACCATTCAAAGACTTCAAATTTAGCTTCTGCACTTTCTTTATCTACTAAGAAATTATAAAAATTATTAAATTTTACAAATAGTTTACCCCAATCAATCTGTGGTTGTTTTTGACTGACATATTCTTCAAAGTCATGTATAATACCATTCCATTGTTCACTTGATGCGTCTTTATCATTTAAATAGTAATATTTGAATACTTGTCTAAACAATGAGTTTGCTTCAATGATAAGTTTTTTATATCTCTCTGCTGTCTTAACAACTGCATCGGATTGCTTTAACCAATATTCTCTTGCTTCATCAGATTTAATGATAGCATCTTTATAATCAAACGATTTTGATTTTATCTGTCGCCAAAGATTTGTTGTGATTGCATTGAATTCATCCATGATGTAACGCACTTCTTCTTTATACTTATCATCATCGAATGTGTAACAACCCCTGCCTTGCATTAACCATTCACGACCTTCAAAACATTTCTGTACTTCTGCAAATGCTTTAATGAGTGCTTCTTTTTCATCTTCGACAACCGCATCGGGTTGTTCCGGAGTCCATGCTTTACCACCTTGACAGGCAATCGGAGCATTACAAGCGACATGATTCACATAATGAAATCCGCAATTATGGCATCCATCAGCACAAGGTAATTCTTTCTTTTCTTCCACCTCTGCTGTGGTTTGTTTTTCACGCATCCATTCAAAACATTCTTCAAATCCTTGCTCAAAAAATTCCCGTTGTGCATCATTCATTTTGTAATACTTGCGATTATAGGTTGTTACTATTTTTTTCATCGCAATATTTTTTTCTTCATCTGTTATCATGGATTATTTCTCCTTTTCTTATCGGTTAATTTCAAGCCACTTCTTTGCAGTTTCAAAAGCCATCACGCATCTAAAATTTTTTTCAGTCTCTTTATATCCAAAAGAAGTTGCTCTTTTCTGCCATAAAGATAAGAGTAATCCCAACTTTGACGAGCAAACATATCCCTTCTTTTAGTTATAGAAGCAACTTCTTTTTCGCTTCTGATTATTAATTTAACTATTTTGTTTTTCATAATATTTCAGGTTAAAATTTTAAATAAATGCATTCTTTACCAGTTATTATAATCTGTTATATCAATCCATTTGCCAGCATCATTTAGACAGATAACCTTTATTCCAATACCACCACCAATGTCAAATCGTATTGATTTACTTTTAGATTCAATAAACTTTCTGTATTCAATTTCATTAAGGGTAAATGTTTTTCCAACCTCACCTGATACGGTTGAACGTTCTGTAAATTTTAAAAACAATTTTCCATTTATACATTTGGGACAACGGATATTACTTATATGCCTTCCAATTCCATCTGGATTATGAAAATCTGCACCCTCATATTTATTACATTTTTTACAATCAATTTCAGAATCATTGAGTAGACCCGATAAAGTTTGAATCTTCTTTTCTTCCACCTTCTCAACAGGTTGCTTTATGATTACACAATTGTCTTTGAGTTTAGGAATTTCTATATGACAAGTACAACTTTCGTCAGCAACATTATATCCGTGCTTATCACAATCAATATCCATTTCAATCTCACACTCTGTCTGCTTACGATTAAGCATTTCATCAAGTAGTGGGTGTTGCTCTGGGAGCATTCCATATACTCCTTCTATCGAAGGGTAAAGAGCAATTATTTTCTTTTCATTATCAGATTTTACGTGCGATATTCCGTTTGTGTGCCAAACTGTTTTAGAATCTAATATCACATAATAACATGGGTCTTTTATTTCATCCTCTGACGCAAGGATGATTTGGATAGGTTTTCTGCCTTTATTATTTGATACATCTATCAAATATTTAGTATCAGCTATACTGTATTTTCCGTTTATATCATCTTGATATATGTCTCCCGCCATAATATCTCTCGATAACGGTATGGGTATTATTGTTAGTTTTTTCATAGTTGCTCTTTGTTTTTGTTATACCATTTTACATTTTCAACCAACTGCTCAAATGCAGGCTTTATTTCGTATTGAGTGACTGCATCATCAAGTTTTTCGCACAATTCAGTGTATTTCTGAAATATACGTTTTGCAATATCTTTTGGTTTGAAATCAACGTATATTGAATCCCATTTTCTGCACACCGGCATTAACCAATCCCAAGAAGTATTAAATTTCAATGTGTGTATTAGATTCTGTTTTATGTATGCAATATCAAAATTTTCAGTTTTTTCAATACCAAAAAACACTTCGCCTTTTATAATAGCATTTGGTGTCCAGTATGTATAAGCGTATTCATATTCGTTTGTTAGCGGTTTAATCTCGAATCGCATGAATTGAATAAGCAGTATTAATCCTTCATTTATTTCTTCTTGTGTCATTTTGATTTATTTTTTTTGTAAAATAATCATCTCACTTATTTAGCGGATACTTTAAGCCCATTGATTTTAAGACTTTTTTGCCT
>JBAZCJ010000131.1:0-3379 GCA_041671005.1 Candidatus Woesearchaeota archaeon
CCATTGATATATTGGTATTTATCATCTAATATTAAATCAGTATCCGAATCTAACTGTGTGTCAATTTCAAGTTCCCTAAGAACTTTTTGTTGTTGTGAGCGAATAACTTTTTTTTTCTCAGTAAGAATTTTTTTTAATGTTGTACTATCTTTTTCTTCATGTGTAAGAAGTTGTTGTGTTTCTATGTTAAATGGTGCTTGAACAAAAACAATAACTTTTGCATATCCTTTTGTTTCTAAATCTTGCTTAACAGTAGGGTCAATTTCCATTGCAAGTACTGAAGAAAGGAAAGTAAAAACTAAAAGAAAAAAAATAATCACCCTCTTTCCCAAATATTTCATGTTTTCGCAGCTTTTTTTCATGAAATTATGTTTATATACTTTTCGTCATAATGTTTAGTGAATGATTAGCTTTTTATAGAGGCGCGTATTCACTGTTTTTATGATAAAAATCCCTTATGAAGTTCTTATTGAAAAAATAAAAGAAAAAACAAAATTAAGTGAGCAAGAAATTGTTAAGGAAATTCAAGAGCGTATGAATCAATTATCGGGTTTAATTTCAAAAGAAGGTGCTGCGCATATACTCGCAAATGAGTTGGGTGTCAAACTTTCTGCGCCAGAAGGTCGTGTTTTAATTAATGCAGTGTATGCCGGTATGAAGACTGGAGAAGTTCTTGGTAAAATTACAAAAAAATTTGATATTCGCGATTTTCAATCAGGAGAAAGAAAAGGAAAAGTTGGTTCATTTGTTATTGCGGATGAAACTGGAATAATTCGTGTTACGTGTTGGCATGATCAGACCAAAGAAATGGAGCCATTAAAAGAAAATGATATTGTTTCAATTGTGAATGGCAATGTTCGGGAAAATAGGGGTGCATTAGAGATACATTTGAATGAGCATACGAAGCTCATTCAAAATCCAGAAGGAAAAACAGTTGGTACAATTAAACAACGGCAAGAAGCAATACGAAAATCAATTAAAGACGTGGTTGAAAATCAGGACAATCTTGAATTATTGGGCACTATTGTTCAAGTCTATGATATTAAATTTTTTGAACGTTGTCCTGTGTGTAGAAAGCGTATAAAAGAACAAGGTGCAGGATTTCAGTGTCCTGAACATGGCATAATTAAACCAGAATATTCATATGTTATGAATGTTTATTTGGATGATGGCAGTGGGAATATTCGTGTTGTATTTTTTGGAACTCAAATTCAACAATTGTTAAAGAAAACTGATGAAGATATTCTTATTTATCGTACAGCACCTGAAGCATTTGAAAAAGTAAAAACTGATTTGTTAGGGGAAATGATTAAAGTTGCAGGAAAATCTACAAAGAATGAAATGTTTGGTAAAGTTGAATTTGTAGCAAATATAGTTATAACAAATATTAATCCTGAAGAAGAAATTATAAAGTTACAGTCTGAGCTAGAGGAAAATAAAATTTAAATGTTGTTCCTGTGTGTGGTTTAAGACCATATGCTCCTTGCGGATGTTGTTTATCAATTGTTAATAATCCTCCTGTTTCTTCAATTGTTGTTTCAAGATCAACACTTTCTCCGCCCTTTTCTGCTGCTAATCTAGTACTTGTAAGTCCTGTGCCATTTCCAACTCTGCCCATTTGTTTAAACCCACTTACTCCAGGTAAAAGAATTTGTCTAATAGTATCATAATATGTAAGTTGTACTGAGTAACCTGCAGCACAAGCAGTAGCAGCAATAGTTTCAGGATTAATGCCAATTCCATTATCCTCTATAGTAATAACTCCATAAATTCCCTCTATATAACATGAAAGAGTAATTTCTAAAGCTACGTTTTCTTTTTTTGCCTTTTTTGCATTATGGACTGCCTGATAAATCCGTCGAATAGTAAATGAAGGAACAGTATAAACTTCTCTATCTTTATCTTTAAAAATCATTCTAATCATTGAATTATCTACAAAATGATGAACAGAGGTAATAATGTCACTTAATGAAATTCCTGATTGTTGATCCATATGAAGCCACATTTCTATTTTCGTCATGTAATGACAAACCTCATTCAACATTTTTGTGGGGTCAGTTTGAGATTCTATTAAGCTTAAATATCCTATAACTCCATGGAGTGGTTGTCTAATATCATGGCGTAATGATCTAGTAGCATCATCTAAATCTGACATTAAATTTTTTGAATCCCTTTGTTGATTTAAAATAGTTTCAATTGCTTGTGCGTCTGTTTGAGCTAAAATAAGAAATGCAGGATTTTGAGATTTTCGATAAATATCTAGATCTGATCTTAATCTTGTTAGGTGTGGGCGTATTTGTCTTTCTAATTCTGCTGCAACTCCCATTAAAAGCGTGTCAAGGTCTTCTTGCATACCCCTAAGGTAAACCTTTAGAATTTATAAATTATAATATTCTTCACCACTTCAAAGAGAATATATATAAAGAACAAGACATGAATAAATTTATGCGTGTAGTCACACATCTTGCATTTACAATTTTATGTTTTTTATTCTATCTTGATTATGTCGATGTGCATAATCCTATTTTATTTTTAGCAGTTGCGTTATTCATAACATTGTTTGTTGATATTGATGAGCCTGAGTCAACAATTGGCAAAATATTTTGGCCGTTTGCAAAGCTGACAAATTTTATTTTTGGTCATAGGGGTCTTTTACATAGTCTGATGGTGCCTATTATGTTCTTTTGTATATTTTCTTTTTTTCAATTACAAGAAATAGCAATTGCTGTTGTGTTTGGTTATGTATCGCATCTTGTGATGGATATGATAAGTCCTGCAGGTATTTTTCCGTTATATCCGATTAAGTGGAGAATTCATGGTCCAATTAAAGGTGGTTCTTTTTTAGAATATTTTATTGCATTTACATTCCTTGCAATAATTATTTTTAAGCTGCTTTCCGTGTAGGTGCTTCAGTTTTTGGTTGGGGTTTAGTTTCTTGTTTAGGTTGTTTTTGCTCTTGTGATTGTGTAGGTTTTTCAGGTGGAGATGTAGATTGTCTTTTCGCGCGTTCTTCTTCGAGGTCATAAACCTTTCCTTTCTCTTCTTGTGTTTTTTTAGTTTCTACTTGTTGATTTTCTGTTCTTTTTCCAAAGGGTTGTGTAAAAAAAGTTTTTTTCGAGGCATAAACAAGTGAAGAAACACTCTGAAGAATTTGGTTTGCTTCAGTATCAGCTGTTCTCCAGTCAGTATCAATATCTTGGACTGTACGTTCAATAGCTCCTTTGATACTGTTGAGGTCAGTAATACTCATGGTTCCAGTTTCAACTTGGTCTTCAAGTTGTTCAATAATATATTTTTGTGCAGTGTTAAGTTTTTTCATAATATTTTTACCAACTTCAGCATGTAATCCTTCTGCAATTCCTGTTCCTTCTTTTCCTAA
>JBAZCJ010000132.1:0-3253 GCA_041671005.1 Candidatus Woesearchaeota archaeon
TATTTTAAAGGGGTCTTTAACCATTTATAAATATACTTGCAAATCAAATTCTATTCAAAAGATATAAAAGAGGCACTCCATTACATTCTTCTTCTATGAAGCTAAATTATACTTCAGTCCACATCATATTATTTTTATTAAGTTTTATTCTTTTTCTTTCTGCTATATTGTATACCCCTTCTTTTTTTTATGACCTCGCACAATCTCTTAGTGCAGACGGGGTCTGCAGCTCTTGTCATATCGAACATTTTCTTTTATTTCGTACTTTTCTTTATTCTCTTGCATTTCTTAGTTTTTTCATAAGCATATTATTTTATTTTTGTTATAACACGATTATCGAAAATATAAAAAAATTAATCCAATTATTTTTTACCTCTAAAAATTTATGGTTCCTTTTGTTTAGTATAGGTATTATCCTTCGTTTTGGGCTCTTTCTTACAACTCCTCCAACCATGGGCTATGATAATCATATTGAAGAAATCCTTTTTATTTATGAGAATGGTGTTCTTCCTTTACCAAATGAATGTTGGGAATGCTTTCACCCTCCTTTGTATTATCTCATAGGCGCAACAGGCCTACAACTGTTCATACCCATTCTTTCTATTTCTTTTTACTGGAAACTCCTTCAATTCTTTTCTTTTTCATTAAGTATTGCCACTATTTATCTTATTTGGAGAATGCTTTTACTTCTTTTTTCTTCTAATAAAATCCGAATATTATGTTTTAGCATTGCAGTTTTTCTTCCAAGAAGTATTTATACAGGAATAATGCTTTCTAATGATGCCTTAAGTATTTTCTTTCTTACCTTATTTTATTATTTCCTCATCCTTTATCATAAAACAAAAAGTAACAAATTATTTTTTGCTGTCTGCTTTACTGCTTGTTTTGGGATTGTTACTAAACTGAGTCTTCTTTTTATTGTACCATTTTTTTCCCTGTACCTTATTTTTTTCGAAAAACAGTTTACTAAAAAAATTATCACTTTATTTATCTTTTTTCTTTTTGTTTTTTTCTCTCTTGGCCCATTTTTATACAATAATTATGTCCATTATGGGACTTTGATTGTTGGGCCAGAATTATTTTTTGAACATACTGCGGGGCCTTATTACACAGGAATTGAAAGTATTACTTCTTTTCATTTTGTGCATCTTCTTTTCCATCCAATTATTCATCCCACTACAGAAACTTCTTTTTTTACTTCTATTTTTGCAGACTCATGGTATGATTTTAATACAGTATACGTTTTAGTTAATAGCATTAATTATATTTTTGCTCCGTTCATTTATATCCTTGCCCTTGTTCCTACTTTATTTTTTATTTTTGGTTTAATCTCCTCTTTTTTTTCGTCAAAAGATGAAATGAATTATATTTTTCTTTTTACTTTTCTTTTTCATATTATTTTTTTAATAACATATTTTATCCTTACCCCCGTATATTCTGTTAAAGCATCTTACCTTTTAGGTTCAATGATCGCAATATTATATTTTTTTGGTCGTGGATGGATATTTATTTTCTCAGGAAGGTTACTATTTAAAAATTATGAAAATTATGCCACAATTGGTCTTATTGCCCTTTATGGAACTATAATAATTCATTTTATTGTCTTAATGTGTTCTCTTGTTTTTTAGGCCATTTTTTATTAAGAACAGATTTTTAATTCATACATTTTTATTCTTTCCATAAATAAATACATTGAGAATAAGCCACTCAGTATAAACCCACGATATCCTGTTATAATTGCTTTTCTAATTAGTAAAAAATGAAAAAAATATAGAATTGGTTCAATAAATAATTTATAAAAAGTTAGTTTTCTTACTTTTTTATGCAAAATACCTACAACTTCTTTGTCAACTAAGTTTACTGCATCTTGTGAACTGTATAAATTTGCTTTTCGTATAAATGTATTTATGTTTGGGTGGGAATTGTGTATTAAAGGAGTTTTAATAATTCCAACCTGAGTTCCTAAAAATATAATTGATTCATGTGCTGCATTTCCTGGGAAATGCCCTTTTCCTCTCTTAAATAATTTTAAGATATTATGTGACTTAAAATGCCCGCGAAGTGGCTTGCCTAAAAAATAGTTTTGATGGATAAGATAAAATCCATCATATATCCCCAGATTTATCTGCTGTTGAATCTCTTCTGCGGCTTGGTTAGGCACGATAACATCTGCATCCAAAATTATTACCCACTTTTTTGTTGCTTTCTCTATTCCTTTTTGTTGCAACTCTGGAATCAATAAAGTCTCAGAAATTGTATAAATCTTATTTGTATACTTTTTACAGATTTTAACCGTATTGTCTGTACTGTTATTATCAATAATTATAATTTCATCAACCCAGGTTAATTTATCTAAACAATTTTCAATAATTCCTTCTTCATTTTTTACTGTTAATACAGCACTAATAGTTTGTTTCATATTTTTTACAAAAATATAATTTTCTTTTATGTACCGGATCATCTATAGAATTGTTATCAATAAGGTTTACACTTTCATAAATTATATTCAAAAATTTAACTTGTTCTTCTTGTTGCCTAGGAGTACCATTGGCCTCAAACAGAAGAGTATCTGCAATCGTTACTGCAAAACGAATTAGTTCTTTCCATTTTTTAATCCAAACACAAATAGAAAGTAAAAAACATATGTCAACTTTTTTATCCAGGATAAAATTTTTTACTAAACTAATATCTTCCTCGTCAAAATTAAAGGTATAAAACTGTAAATTTTTTGTTTGGTTATACTCTTTAATGAGATTTGCAGCATTAATACATTTTGGATTATAATCGACTCCAATACCACACTTTATTTCATTTGCAATTATATGTAACATGCCCCCTACATTACACCCAAGATCAAGAACAACTTTATCTTTAAAATTATATGAAACATTTTGTAATCTTACGTTATTTTCTCTTTGTCCCCGAAAATATGCATTTTTCAACTTTATACTATGATACCCCGATTCAAATTCTTTAGCTTTATACGGGGCATTACTTTTTTTTGTATATTGCATCATAGTTAAAACTTTTTGTATTATTTCTTTATCATTAGATGTTATTATTTGTGTTTGGTTTTTATGAATAAAAGAAACCCCTACTGGAATTTTTTTTATTCCGAGAAGTTTTGCAAAAGTTAAACGATGTTTTCCATCATGTAATAACAAAGACCCATCAGCAGCTATATTCACGTAAATTTGATTTTTATTGTCAATTATCTTGTAGCCTTCTTTTTTCATATCATAATATACTTCTT
>JBAZCJ010000133.1:0-3220 GCA_041671005.1 Candidatus Woesearchaeota archaeon
TTCTATATTAGATGTTGCAATCATCCAGCATCAAAAAAAAACATTATTACTTTCTAAAAAACCAGTACAATCACCATTTTTTACCTGTTATAATATTATCGAACGTTCAGCAGTAGAAAAAGAAGAAATTGTAAAAAAATTACAAGAAATACAAGCGGGAAAAGTTGTTATTCGTTATTCTCTTGATCCAAAAAAATATTGGGAAGAACGTACATTCTATGAAAAAAGATTAAAAGGAGAAAAAGCAATACATCTTTTTATGTTTGATCAAGCAGTACTGTGTGAGAAGCTTTAAAAAGTAGAATTAAACACGAAATTGCATGAATCACACAACATGTATTGCAGAATTAACTGAGATACTTAAACAACAAGGGCATCAATTCACAACACAATCATTAGGAGATAAAACATTACATGAAACAGATATTCTTGAACTTCCATTTTGTTATTCTACTGAACGTGGAATCTATGTTCAACAAAAAGGAATAACGCATGCAATTGTTCTTTTACCAAGAGCATTATTACGACCCACACGATTAGAATATCATCTGATGTTTGGAGTTCAAAATCCTGAGAACGAATCTCCAAATGCAATTATTGCTCTATGGAAATATCCATTGAATCTTACTGAACCAGGCCAAGATGATAGGAATAGGCAACCTTATTGCATATTGTTAAGCCCTGAATTTACACAAGTTACACAAAGGGGATATTCAGAAAATAGTCAAATTAAACGAGAAGGAGAAGCATTAATTGCTCGAGCAGAAGTTGAAATGAACCAATCATTAACAGATGTAATGAGAAAAATGAGTGACTTTTATTTACGAACAAATAAAATTTCTTATGGACTTTCAGATATGGGTAGGCCTAAACCTGATTAAACTTTCTTAGAAGCAATATTCCATAAATGTTCAAAGTGATTTTTATACGTTTCAGCTATGTTTTTATTTTTTATCATAACTGCAGTAACAGGTGTTCCCCAAGTAACTATAACAACATTATTCCCATATACAAATGTGTTAGTAGGATTAAATTGAGTTTCTGTGAGAAATTTATATTGCGTAGTTGAACAAGTATCTTTTGGAAACAGAAAAATTCCTTTCTTTTTTAAAGCAATAACTCTTTCAGAGATATTATTTTTACGAAGATCACGAAAATATTGTTTCATGAAAATTGGGAGTGCATCTTGATATTTTTGATCATCCATTCCTGTGATTAATAATTCTTTTTTTGTTTTTACAATATCTTTAAGGAAATACTTTAATCCTTCTGTTCCCTTAAAAACTTCTACAAAAGTATCTTCTCTAGGAATTTTAGTCATTGCTTCTAATTCTGGTAAAATAAAATTAACATCTTGCTCTTGTAATTCAAGCTCCTTTTTTTTATCTTCAAGGTAATGCACAATTTTACTTGGATGAGTAGCTTGAAAATATTTTTTAGCACCTTTGTATACATGTGTTACTAACCCTTTATTCATTAATTGTTCAAGTTTGTCATACACATGGACTCTATAAATTCCTGTATTCTTTCCAATATCATACGCTGTACTTAAACCTATTTTAAGCAGATTAATGTATATTTTAATTTCATTTTCTGTTAAACCAATTTTTCTGAGTACATCTGTGTTCATAAAATATAATAAACATAATAACTATTTAATTATTTCGTTCCAAATTGGTACGACAAAGATTAATATACTCAGCCACATATCTACTCTTCGGTGATAAATAATGAAAACAACAACAGCAATGACAACAATTGGGTTAGGATTATTACTCGCAGAAGAAGTATATGCAGGCCCTATTGAAGTAATGACAGGAATAAAATCAACAACATTAGATGCACAAATATCAGGACCAATTATAGGTTCTACAGGATTTTTGCTGAGAAATAGAACTACAATCCCTTATGAGGGTAAAGTAAGCATTTTCCAATTAGGAGATATTACATATGCTCTTGGTAATGGTTTTGATGCAGTTGCAGAGTTACAAGTTGCATTAACTCAAGACTCGTCAATAATTATGCCTCGGTTAGGAGCACATTATTACCATAATTTTGGCACTATTGAAATGGATAGCGTAGTTACTATAGATTCACAGTATGCAGAATTAGATGCATTTGTACAATACAGACCAAAAATAACAAATACCATCAACGGATTTGCAAAAATTGAAACAATTCAAGATATTGGATTACAAGGATATGTTTTTGGAACAGAACTAACACGTCTTGGCGTAGATGTCAAAGGATACAAAACAGGGTTAGCATTAGATGTAACTCATCCTGATACAACATGTAATCTCGGATTATTTGTCTTAAAATCTTTTTAATTTTTTTTATTGTTCTATACCTAAAACCATTTAAAACCAAACATATTCTCTATTTGTATGCTCCATCTCAGCACTATTCTCAAGCATTACAAGCGCAGAGATATTCAAGAAGCTATGATAACTGCTGCACAAGATAGAGAAGTAGCTGTTAGATTTGGAGAAAAAGGATTTGGAAAGCGACCAGACATTCTTGCATATCCAAATGATATTCTCGAATTTGCAAAAAATGGTGCAACCTCATTTCACATTAGCGAAGAACGCTGGCATAATGTCATGCAATTAAACACAGGTATGAAGAAACAGGAAATTAATGATCTAAGAAAAGGGTGGGACTTAGTTATAGACATTGACTGTAAACTATGGAACTATTCTCGAAGAATTGCACATCTTGTTGTCCAAGAATTAAAAGCACACGGAATCCAATCAGTCACTGTGAAATTTAGTGGCAATAAAGGATTTCACATTGCAGTACCATTTGAAGCATTTCCAAAAGAAGTGCAAGGAGAACCAATCCACTTATTATTTCCTGAAGGAGTCAGAAGAATTGCAGAATACCTTGTTGAAAGAATCAAACCACAACTTCTTCAATATATTAATCTACATGATTCATTTTCAAAAGTTTCCGCAGAGTTAGGAATGACAGAACAAGAGTTACATAAAAAATTATGTGTTCAATGCAAAAAATCTATGAAAACAGAAAAAGCAAAAGTAGAATTTTATTGTAAATATTGCGATAAAAAAGAAATAGAAAATACTGGAAATGAAAAATTCAAACAATGCCCAGAATGTAAAAAAATAATGGAAAGAACAGAAACTCCCGCACTTAAACGATGTCCATATTGTAAAGGGACTAAGTTTACTGAAGAACTTGATCTTGGACCATTATTACA
>JBAZCJ010000134.1:0-3123 GCA_041671005.1 Candidatus Woesearchaeota archaeon
TGGCACATTCAATAGTCCAGAACACTAATGTCCTATGTTTTTGTTTTTCAATCAAACTTCTGATTGGTTGTAAGCAGGCACTTTCTCTTGTGACTAGAAGTTTTTTCATAATTTTTTCCTTAATTTTTAGTCTTCTGTCTAATATTAAAACGTAATAAATGCACTGACAACTAGAGTCATAACTTTCATTGCAATAATGTACACAACTTCAGTGCTTACAATAAATAGTGGAATATATTTTACACCACTTTGTATATTTCCTTTTTCAATTATAGAAACGATCATAGAAGAAAATAATGCAATAACGCCAAGTGCAATTCTACTAAACCAGACGAAATCATCCTTGTTGACGTTAATATTCCCTACATTAGAAAGCAATCCCGGTGCACCAGTAGCAGCAGTCGTAGTTAATAATGCAGCAACTTTGCTAATAACAATAAGAAGATTATATGCCAGTGCAAAAAGCATTGGGGAAATAAATATAACGATTGCGCCAATAAAAATAATATAGGTCAAGACAGATGCAGTCATTTCATCTTTCAATGCTTTTGTTTTTTTAAGATTATCAACAACTCTGTCAATAATGTCAGCAACTTTTCCTCCGCTTTGAATTTCGCTGACAATCAGTTCCATTGAACGTTTTAACATAGGAGAATTATATTTATTAGCAAATTCGTTAAGAGAAACGTCAACATCAGTTCCTGTCATAACTTTTTTTGCAGCAAGGGCAATTTCATTTGCAAGAATCCCAAATCGCGGTTTAATAGCAACCCATAACGATTTTTCAAATGCAAGTCCTCCTTTGAGGTTAGAAGAAACCTCCTGTAAAAAGTCCGGAAGAACTTCTTCCATTTTTCGTGTTCTATTAAATATGACAACATCGAGGTAAAAGTACATACAGAGCATGAAAAAACCAATGAAGCACATAGGAATAATGACCCACGTTAAGAATGCATAAATGAAAACAAGGTATCCTGGCTGTTGAGAAATCGTTCCCCAAAATCCAAAAAAATATATTAAAAATGTCAATAAATATGTTATGTAAAATAATATTCCAAAAAATCCATATGGTACTTCACTAATGCCTGCTTTTAAGAGATAACTGCGAAGTCTAGGTCTTAAGCTTTCAGGAATAAATGCCTTCCCAAATTCGTGAACAAATATGATTTGGTTCATAGGTTCACGCTCAATCGTGATGTTTTGAATATAGAAATAAAAATAACCTGAATAAATATTAATGCACCAATAACTACAAGAAAAATATCTCTGTTAATAGGTAATCCTAACAATCCGCCAACAACAACAAATATTGCCATTCCTATGGATGGAAGTACAATAGCAAGAAGCATGTAAAATAATGCCAATGAATTTAATTTTTTGCCATATCGTTGAATCTCTGTTAATTGTTCAGCTGTGATTTCTTCTATAACATTGTTTAATGGAATAGAAACATCAATACCAACTTTCATTGCAGTGTTTATTTGAAATAATATTCTGCGGTATTTATCTGAAGGAGAATATTTAACTGCATTGTCTAGTGCTTTTTCAATAGGTGTTCCTAAATTGATGTCATCAACAACTTCTTTAAAATATTTACTTGCAACTCCATAACTTTGCGAACCTTCAATGAGTGCATTAAGAAGAGGTCGTCCAGAATGAACTTTAACTAAAAGAAATCTGCCTGCAAAAAGTACTTCTTGGTCAAGTTCGCGTCTTCTTTTTGCAATAACACTTTTTGGAGCATTTAAAAAAAAGAAAAATGAGCCAACTAATACAATTGGAACTAATAACAGAAGCCAGAATAAGGAAATGCTAGAAACTTCAAAAATAAAGAAGAGGAAAACTATTGATGCGAGTGTGAGCATTGCAGCAAGTTGAACTGTTTTTTTGACAAATATGTCTGGCCTGAGTTTCATATGCGCTTTTCGCAGATCCTCTTTTAAAAAAGGAAATGCAACAGCTATTTGCCTGATAAAGTCAACGATAGTCTGCCACCTCTATTGAATTTAAGTATGATGGTATATATAAGTATTATTAATAAAGAAATAAAACTCTTACTGTTCAGGCCCTAAAAATACTGAATAGAATATGCGACTTAAAGAACTTTTGTCCAAAGGTAGTGATGTAGGTAACAATATAAGATCAACCAATGCTTCAATTGTTTTTCTGTGTCCATCATTTCTCATTACTAACTGTCCGGCATAATCTAACTGAAATCCTGCTTTTAGCTGAGTGGCATCTGCTTCCTGAATCTGTGTGAGTGTAGGATTCAATAAACAGCAGCGTCTATAAACATCTTCTTGTCCTTGCCTATATATTCGTACATATAATTCATCTGTGTTCATTGTAATCTCAAAGAATCATACATGAATTTTTAAATGTTTAGGGGATTATCTGAGATTAATTTTTTTTATTTAATCACTAACTTATCTCGGTAATACTTTCCCATGAGAATTCCAATGTCATTAAGATTTCTAATGTTGTGATCAACCATCCAATGAAGAATCTTGAGTTTTTTCTGTAAATCTTCATCTATCATTTTTGGAGTCATACCTGTAAATGTTCTCAGGATGGAAGGAATCATTTTCATTTGTCCAACAGTTTTCATTGTATCATCCATAGGATCATATTGTCGGATAACGTTAGGCATTCCGTTTGGCAGTAATTCTGCAAATTGCATTGTTCGTCTTTTGTTTGTTCGTCTGTTTCTGTTTTGAACGACTATTGCAGAGAGTGCAGGTAAAACAAGTCGTGGGATATTGATTGGTGGATTTGTCAGTCGAGTTACTGTTTCAAAAGAATCGTTTGCGTGGAATGTGGAATAGCAACTGTGACCTGTATGAATTGCTTCAAAAAGTGTTTCAGCTTCCTTTTCTCGTCTTACTTCTCCCATAATTATTCTGTCCGGTCGCATACGAAGGGAGTTGATGATTAAATCAAGCATAGTCACTCCTCCTTTCCCTTCAGGGTTAGGCAGTCGTGTTTCAAGAGGGACCCAATGGAGAGTATTTGGCAATTGCAGTTCTCGAGTATCTTCAATGCTGATAATTCGTTGGTTAGGAGGAAGGAATGAAGAAACAACGTTTAGCATGGAAGTTTTACCAGAACCAGTGCCCCCAGAAA
>JBAZCJ010000135.1:0-3119 GCA_041671005.1 Candidatus Woesearchaeota archaeon
ATTAGATATTTCAACAAATACTGTCTTTTTACTTTCTGTTGCAAAATATTTATGTACTTGATCTCGTAATGCATAACTTGGAAAAAAAATTATTGTATTCCCTTTAACAGCATTTGTTATAGCTGCACATTCTTGCGCAATTGCATTAAATTGATGGTCACTACGTTCACTAAACTTTGTTGTTGTTTTTGGCACAACTAACGCTAATCTGTTTTTTTCAGGAAATGGACTGTCATACACGTGTTCTTGTGTACGTTCAGGGTCAAATCCTAATAAATCTTTATACATATTTGTAGGGGTTAATGTTCCGGACATAATAATAACTGAATGAATTTTATCAATAACTTCTTTTGTCACAACAGATGGATCAAGACATTTGTATTGCAATGCAACTATTTCTTCATTGTTACTTTTGGTTATTTCTAAAATTCGTGCAAACCCATCTGTTTGCTGTTGCCATGCGGTTAAAAATTTTGCAATTCCGCCTATTGCACTTTTTTTTTGCACTTGTCGTACTGCTTCTGCAATAAATTCCAAATCTTCAATAAGTTTTTTATACTCTTTTTGTTTGTTTATTGCAGTAATGAATTCCTCTCTTTTGACAAGTTTTTGTTTCCCAAAAGCCATAGTTTGAGAAAGTTCGTTTAAAATATTTTGTATTGCAACAAGTGATTCTATTGTTTCCTTATATTGATATTTTTTTGCTTCTTTAATTGCATTTTTTAACATAATACTTGAAAGTTTGTGAGATGCGCTTGTTCTGACTCTGTTTGGCAGATTGTGACCTTCATCAACAATGACTATTGATCTGTCTAATTCAATTCCTGATTTTTTTAAAAGGATGTCGAGAATTGGAGGATGAAAAATATAACTGTAATCACTGACAATTACTTGTGCAGATTTTATTGTTTCCATTGCTATTTCATGAGGACAGAGAGAGTCTTTTCTGCAGATATCAATAACTTCTTCTGCATGGCTGATCCTTTTTTTTAATTCTTCTAATGCTTTTTTTGCAAGGACTGATAATTTGTAATTTTCTCGTGTATTTGAGTAAAATTCGCATTTTCCAGCTTCAACAGTTGCTTTGCAAAATTCACTAAACTCATTGCTGTACAACTCTTCAACTCCTGGAAATAAACACATCCATTTTTTCCCAATAATATCTGCAACTGAAAATTCTACTCCATTGCGTTCTTTTATTTCTTGCAATGTTCTGATTGCAATTTGATGTTGAGTATGTCTGCTGGTGAGAAAAAAAACAGTTAAATTATTTTTTAGTGCATATGTCAATGCTGCTGATAATGAGGCTGCTGTTTTTCCAAGACCTGTTGGTGCATGAAGAATAATATGTTCACGTTTTGTTAGGGCATCTTGTATATCTGCAATAACATCTTTCTGAATAGGCCTAATTGTTTCATTTGGAAATAGAAGTGTCATGAAAAATGTAACAATCGTATTGTTTAAATGTGTTTATATTTTGACGATGACAGATTGTAATAGTAAGCGAAATTAATAGTTGTTAAATGTTTCGCTTATTAGAATAGTAAACGCGAATCTATTTAGCAATGTTTAATCGCGTTTACTATAATTAATTATATTTTTAAAAAGTGAAATTTAATTTTTTATAACAATTTTAAGAATTTGAATGAAAATAAATAAAAGAAGATAAAAAAATAAAAATTAATAATTTATTCAATCATTAATCTGACTTTGCTTCTGTCGAATTTCCAATCTTTAGGTAATCGGCCAGTGCTTTTATAATACTTGATTAATCGCATAATTTTGGATGTTGCAAGTAATGTGCCTCTTTTTGCAGTCATATCTTGCTTATTTGCTTCTCTATGCTTTTCAAGAATAATGCTTTTTTTGATTAATGCCATAATATCTTCTGGGATTTCTGGCAACATTGATTTTTCTTTAAGTAAATCATTAATTGATTTTCCTAACAATGTTTTAGTACATGGAATTCCATAAGTATCTCTTAAAATTAATCCAATTTGCGATGCTGGTTTTCCTTCTTTTGCAAGTTTTAAGATCAGCATTTCTGCTTCTTTTGGTTTATATCGGATCCATCCTTGCACTTTTTTTTCTACTGGTTTTCTGCTGCCAGATTTTCCTTTTCGTCTTGAATACATTCTTGCCATAGTTTTGCCTCACGTTTTTGTGTTTTGTATAATTACAAGATAGGAGAATTAATTCTATTCATCTCCAGTATGCAGAAGCTTTCACCGCCACATCTCTTGATACAGTGATGAATAAAGAAGTGGTTTATAAAGTTTATTAGAATTCGCCAAATTCATCCATTGATTTTAATACACCTATTCTTTTGAGATGCATCATTTGGGATGGTTTGTATTTGTAAATAATATCTCCTTTTTCGTCTCCTGATAATTCCCATGGTTCAACAAGCAATAAATCTCCTTCTCGAACCCATAATTTTCTTTTTAATCTACCAGGAATTCTGCATATTCTCGTTTTTCCATCAAGACAGCGTACTTTGTTTCGCGACCCGCCTAATCGTTGTTCTAAAATTCCAAACACTTCTCTTCCTTTAGGCATTACTGTTCTTCTGATTTCCATCTGTTCAATTTCTTCAGGAGACATGCCATCCAGTTCAGGATTTTTTCTTTTAGCCTTTGTTTGGAATGATTTTCGCATAGAAGGAAAGGATGATAGCTACTTTATAAATCTTTGGTCGATAGAAGTATTTTGTTATTATCTTATTTTATCATTATAACTAATTTAAAGAATTTTAAAACATATAAGAAAATGAAAAGATAAATAAAAAAATAAAGAAAGAATTACTTAATTACTTTCTAAACAATACAACAAGCATCATCACAAGGATGATAACTAATAATACTCCCAATAATGCAAGTAATCCAACATAGCTAAACACACCTGTTTTTTCAGTTGGTTTGACTGTTGCTGTTGTAGTATATGCTGGTATTGTTGAGGTTGTTGTTGATGTTATGAATTCAACTGCTTCTTCAACAGCAGGTTCTTCTTCAGCTGCACTTGTTGTGCTTGAAGTTGTACCTGTTGTACTTGAAGAACTGCTTGTTGTTGAAGAACTACTTGAACTTGAAGTATCTTCATATTCTGTAGTTGTGTCTTCA
>JBAZCJ010000136.1:0-3114 GCA_041671005.1 Candidatus Woesearchaeota archaeon
TTGATTTTGACAATGAGAACACCATTCTGTTCCATACATTGTTGCATTGACACTGGTTAGATATTGAGCAAACTTATCTACTTTTAATTCTTCAATACTTTTTCCTGTAAAAGCAGGTTTCACTAAGAAGAGCACTCCAACTACTAAAACAATAATTATTGCAATCCATATTTTTTTCATCTACGAGTTCTCCAAGCCGAAGCTGAAAAATTTTATATTTTTCATATTTTTTCCCTCTTCATCAGCAATGTATTTAGAACAACGCTGACAGAAGATAAAGCCATTGCTCCCCCAGCAATTATTGGTGATAATAACCATCCTGTAGAAGAATATAAGACTCCTGCAGCAATAGGAATTCCTAAAGAGTTGTAGAATAATGCCCAGAACATATTTTGCTTTATTTTTCTAATTGTAATTTTGCTAAGTTTTATTGCTCTTGCAACATCCGTTGTTTTATTATTCATTAATACAATATTGCCCGTTTCCATTGCAACATCTGTTCCAGAACCTATTGCAATTCCTATGTCTGCTTGTGCAAGTGCAGGAGCATCATTTATTCCATCACCAACCATTGCAACTTTCCCCTTTCTTTGAAGTTTCTTTACTTCATTTGCTTTATCTTGAGGTAAAACTTCCGATATAATATGATTTATTCCTAATTGCTTTCCAATTGCATTTGCCGTTCTCTTGTTATCTCCTGTAATCATGTAAACAAATACTCCCTGTCTTTGTAAATCTTTAACTGCTTTAATAGAATCTTCTCTAATAGTATCTGCTATTGCAATGCATCCATAAATTTTTCCACCATATATTAAAACAACAACAGTTTTTCCATCTTCTTCTAAATCTTTTATTTTATCCTCAATAATTTTCAAATTTGCTATTTTCTTTGCATATTCTGGCTTGCTTACAATTATTTTCTTTCCTTTTAACGTCCCTTCAACACCATGTCCTGGAATTGCCTTGAAATTTTTTACATTGTCAAGTTTTAATTTTTTCTCATTTGCCCTATTAACAACTGCTTGTGCAAGAGGATGTTCGCTGTTTTTCTCAACACTTGCTGCTAATCTTAATATTTCATTTTCACTTATTTTTCCAATTGAAATTATATCTGTTACTTCTGGTTTCCCTTGAGTTAGTGTTCCAGTTTTATCAAATACAACTGCATAAAGTTTATGAGCTGTTTCAAGGGCATCTCCACCTTTTATTAGAATGCCTTTTTCAGCACCTTTTCCAGTTCCAACCATTATAGCAGTGGGTGTTGCAAGCCCAAGGGCACAAGGACATGCAATAACAAGAATTGAAACAGCAATGATTAGAGCAAAAGAAAATGTCTGTCCGACAACAAAATACCATATAAAAAATGCAATTAGGGCAATAACAATAACAACAGGAACGAAATAAGCAGAAATTTTATCCGCAAATCTTTGAATTGGAGCTTTCTTACCTTGAGCATCTTCAATTAATTTAATTATTTGTGCTAAAGTTGAATTTGCTCCAACTTTTGTTGCTTTAAATTTAAAACTTCCATGTTTGTTTATTGTAGCTCCAATTACCAGGTCATTTTTTTTCTTTTCAACAGGCATACTTTCTCCTGTTATCATCGATTCATCAATTGCACTCTGACCTTCTATTATTATTCCATCCACAGGAACTTTTTCTCCTGGCTTAACTATTACAATATCTCCAACAACAACTTCATCAATAGAAATCTTCTGTTCTTTTCCATTTCTTATTACAGTTGCTAT
Source organism: Candidatus Woesearchaeota archaeon (assembly GCA_041671005.1). Lineage (GTDB taxonomy): Archaea > Nanobdellota > Nanobdellia > Woesearchaeales > DSVV01 > JACRPI01. The sequence goes on from JBAZCJ010000136.1 coordinate 1,749, forward strand.
CTTAGGAGAAAGATTCATTAATTTTTTTATTGCTTCGCTTGTTTTTCCTTTTGCAATAGCTTCAAGATATCTACCAAGCATAACAAATGTGATTAAAATTGCTGCAGCCTCAAAATATTGGCTTTCCATTGGATTAAAAAATATCACATAAACACTATAGAAATAAGCAGCACTTGTTCCTATTGCTATTAGAGTATCCATATTTGCAGATTTACTCTTCAAAGCACTAAATGCACTTTTGTATATATCCCATCCAACAATAAATTGAACAGGAGTTGCAAGTAAAAAAAGAATATAACTCGAATAAGGAATCTCTATACCAATCCACATAAATACCATTCCAATTAAAAATGCAGGAATTGCAAACGCTAAACTAAACAAAAAAGTATTTTTAATTTTTTTCAAATGTTTCTCTCTTTTTTTAGTTTCATAGTCTTGATTATTAATATTTTTATTCATTATTTTTGCCTTATAATCGCCTAAACTTTCTATTATGCTTATTATTTTCTTTTCATCAGTTTTGCTTTCATCATAATCAACACTTGCCTTTTCTGTAGTTAAATTTACATTTGCATAAGATACTCCTGATTCTTTTCCTAATTTATTATTAATTAGAGTTGCACAGCTTGCACAATGCATTCCTGAAATGTCTAATGTTATTTTTTTCATTTTATTTATGCCCCTTATGATTTTCACATTTTTTGCATTTAATTTTAATATTAGTATCAAATTGTGAGAATGCGTCTCTTAATATGCACCAGCAGAATTTATCAGACAATTCAAAGTATTTTTCTTTTCCTTTTTTTTCAAATGTTACTATATTCATATCTGCTAATTGTTTTAATTGATGTGAAATTGCAGAGAGAGTCATTTTATTTCTCCCAACAAAACTATATATTTCATTAACTGTTTTTGGCTTTTCTGCTATGCTTAACAATATATGTAGTCTTGTCTCGTCGGCTAAACTAGAAAAGAACTGCATTATTTTTCTCTCTGATTCAATATATATTTTTTTCATGATAGTTGAACATTTGCTCATGTATTTAAATGTTTCGGTTGCTATATTCCCGCCCCGTATCTTGCTAAAATAGCTAAGGTTAAATGAACAATAAAAAATATGAAAGCGAGATAAATAAAAAGTTTATGATTTTCTTTTATTATATTAACCAATTTTATTTTGCATATTCTTGAATTAACATGACAACGGCATCCAAGAAAAGAAAGAACAAAGAACAAGCCAGTTAAAAGACCTGTCCAATAAATTAAAGAAAAACCAAAAATAAATATCATTTTATTTCACAATCAGCTTTCCTTGCATTTGCATATGTCCTTGCCCACACATATTAGTACAATACCAAGTAAACTC
>JBAZCJ010000137.1:0-3098 GCA_041671005.1 Candidatus Woesearchaeota archaeon
TTTTGTATCACTTGTTTGTTTATAACAGCATAAGCATTCGTTTTGTTTGAAAATTTTATCTCCTAATCCAAACATTTCAATTTCCCATGGAGATGTTGGACCAAAAAAGGCAATAGTTTTTTTTTCTAATGCTAATGAAATATGTAATGCAAGAGTATCTGCAGTAATAATCAGATCGCAGAGATTAATGATGCTTGCAAATTCTCTTATTTTTTTTGTTGGTTCTATTGAAATTATATTTGGATTTGGACAAAGTTCTTTAATTTTTTTATTTCTTTCAATTTCATCAAGACCTCCAAGAATAAGAATTGTTGCATGCTTTGCAAGTTCATTACAAATTATTGCTGTTTTTTCAATGCTGATTGATTTTAAAAGCCAGCGGCTTGCCGCACCTGTATTTATACCTATAATTTTTTTATGAGGGTTAATTGAATATGTATCGAGAATTTGTTGACTATATTTTAAATCACTAATAGTTAAATTTAATATTGGTTTTGTATTACATTGGTTTATATCAAATATTTTTGCATAAATTTCTTGAAATGTTTTTCGGTTTAATTTTTTTAATTCATCTGCTTTTATTTTGCCCCCTTTTTCTTTAGGTCGTAAAAGACCCATACTAAACCATGCTTCAACGTCATTTGTGTATATCCTATTTCCATGTGTATCAACATATGCTCCTTGTAACTTTTTGGTTTTAAGTTTTGTTGCGAATTCACAGGTTTCTTGTTCATCATCTAATGAAATAACCAAGTCAAATTCTTGATATAATAACTCTTGATGATTATTCCATGTGATTATTGTATTAATATATTCATTATTTTGTAAAATATCAGTAGCGTTTTCTTTTGTTAGCCAAGTAATAATACATCCAAGGTATTTTTCTTTTAACCCTCGAGCAATAAATGTAGTTCTAAGAACATCTCCTAATGCTCCTAATTTAATAATTAATATTTTCATCTTGCTTTTATTCTCCATATTTTCGATTTAATGTTTCTGGATGTTCTAAAAGATATCTAACTGTTTTTCTAATTCCTTCTTCAATAGATGTTTTTGGTTGCCAACCAAGACTTTGTAGTTTAGTAATATCTAAATGCACTAATGGACTATCTCCTTTCCAGCCACGAACACCACCAGTACACTTGTAAGTGATATGTTTTAAGTTCATTTCTTCACAAATAATATCTGCAACTTTGAGGACGTTAATAAATTCTGTATGTCCAAGATTAAATATATTTTTTTGTTCTTTAAAATTTTTAATTGCAAAGAAAATTCCTTCAACACCATCCCCAACATACATATAAGATTTTTTTTGATTTCCGTCTCCTAATACTTCTAACTCTGTTGGATTATGTTGGAGTTTTTTAATAAAATCAAAAATAACCCCATGGGTATATCGCTCACCAATCCATGAAACAAATCTAAAAATAAAGCATTGGATATCATAATATTCACAGTATGCTTCTATCATTGCTTCTCCTGCAAGCTTACTTGCACCATACAATGATGTTTGGATTAATGGATAATTTTCAGGGGTTGGAAATTGTTTTGGTTCTCCATAAACTGTTGCAGAACTAGAAAATGCTATTTTTTTAATATTGTTAATACGCATAGCATCAAGAACGTTCCATGTTGCAATAGTATTTTGTTCAAGATCAACTTTAGTTTTTGTTATGCCCCCTCGAACATCAGCATTTGCTTGTAAGTGAAATACAAAATCATGACCTTTCATTGCATTATTTAATGTAATTGTGTTAAGAACGTCTGCTTCTATTAATTTGAATCTTGGATTATTAATATTATGTTTTATAAATAATTTTTTTCCTGTGCAGAAATTATCGTAGACTGTGACTTCATTGCCTTCTTGAAGGAGTCTGTCAACAATATGGCTGCCAATAAATCCTGCACCTCCTGTGACAAATGCTTTCATTGTAATTCCTCGTATTTTTTTATATATTTCACTGCATCATAAACATCTTCTGCAGTATATTCTGGCGTTATAATCTCATCACTTCCACCTTTACCTGCAAAACCTGTTTTAACTAAGATAGCTTTCATGCCAACACGTTGACCAGCTACAATATCTCGTCGCATATCTCCAATTGTCCAGCAATTTTTAGGATTAAGATTAAAATCTTGTATTGCTTGCTCAAATAATGCTGTGTTTGGTTTTCTGCATTGGCATTCTATATTATAAGGTGAAATCCCTTTTGGATGATGTGGACAATAATATTCTGCTGCAATAGTGATTCCTTTTTCTTTAAGTATTGTATGTATATGATCTCTAAATGTAAAGTATTCTTGCTTTGTATATATTCCTTTTCCAATCCCTGCTTGATTAGTAACGATAATAATTTTTGTTTTCTTATCCAGATTTTGCAGTGCTTCAATTATTCTTGGAAAAAATTTCAAGTCCTTAATTTTATGAACAAAGTTTTTATCTTCAATTAAGGTTCCGTCTCTATCAAAGAGTATTGCTTCTGGTACCATTTTTTCTTTCACGTTTTTTCTCATAGATGTATGATGTTAATAAATGTTCAAAAATCAAATGCGCATCTTCTGCTCGTTGATAATTGTTTTCAGGGAAGTGAAGTGTTGCATCACAAAGTGCTTTCATTTTTCCGCCATTGAATCCAATAAAACCAATGGTTTTTGCGTTCATGCCTTTTGCAAGTTTCAATGCATTTACAACGTTAGGTGAATTACCTGATGCACTAATGCCGATCACAACATCTCCTTCTTCCAAATGATGTCGTAATTGCTGTGCAAAAACATCATCATAATGAGTGTCATTTGCTAATGCACTAAATATGCTCATGTTATCATTTAAAGACATGACCTTGAATCTTTTTTCTTTCATATCATATACATTATCTAATGTTCCTTTTCCTAAATCACAAGCAAAATGTGAAGCAGTAGATGCACTACCGCCATTGCCAAAAATGAATACCTGGTTGTTATTTTCCCAAGCATCAAGAAGAATGTTTGCTACTTTTTCAAAATCTTCAGCGGGAACTTGTTCTAATCCTTTCATTAATTGTTCATAATATGTTTGTCTAAACTCTTTCATATTCTCGCCTCTTCATTTATCGCCGACA
>JBAZCJ010000138.1:0-3077 GCA_041671005.1 Candidatus Woesearchaeota archaeon
AACCCCAAATCCTACTCTGCTTCCTGGCTTGTATATTGCTTCTAAATTTTTTGCCATAATTCCTTCATTGCCCTTGTCTAATGATTCATTATAAAATTTATTTGCTTCTTCTTCTTTATCTGTGATCATAATTCTTGATAGAACAATAACTCTTTCTTTGGGGTGAATTATTTTGTTAAGCAATGCTCTGCGTTCATGAAATGGTTTATCAATAACGCTTTTGCCATTATAATATAAAATGTCAAACACATTAATTTCAACAGGAAGTTTTTTTATTGCTTCTTCAATATCATATTTTCTTTTTATTCTTTGTGAAATCTGTTGGAACGCGACATATTGTGTTGTTTTTGGATTAAATCCTACTATTTCACAATCAAAAATACAACTTTCCGAGGTGACATGTTTTTTTACCGCATCAACGACATCAGGAAATTGTTTTGTAACATCTTCAAAATTTCTTGTGTATAATTGGATTTTGTCTTTTTGTATATGACATTCTATCCTGAATCCATCATATTTATATTCAAATGCTGCAGGTTTTCCAACACATGCAAATGCATCTTTGATATCTTTTGCTTTTTGATACAGCATCACTTGTACTGGATTGAATAGTTTGATATCAGTTGCCATAAGTCCGTTGTATCCTTTTGTTCGTGCAGTTTCCATAACACTAGAAAAATCATTTGTCATGTTATATGCATGGTCTAATGCAATAATAAGCTGGTTATATGCTTCTCGTGCAGTAGAATCTGTTGGAAAAAGAAGAGTATCTTTTGAAGTATATTTTTCAATTTCTTGAATTTTTTCAATATTTTTGCATTGAGTTTGGTCATAATTTTGGTCAAATAATTGAACAAATTTTGGGAAGCAGCTCCATGCAATTGCATCCCGGATTATTCCTGCACCAACACCCATGCGCATTTCTTCTAATGCGGTTCTCATAATATATTTTGCTTCAAGGGGTTTTGCACTTGTTAATAATTCTGCAAGAAGCTGAACCTTTTGATCAACAGATCCTTCTCCTGAAATATGTGCAAGTTTTTGTAAGTTTGTAAACACTTTTGTTACAGTGAGCGTATGACTAAATAGTGTTGATTGGTTTTTTTTTGCAATTGTTTTTTCTGCAACAATTCCTAAATCTCCTACTTGTTTCCACTCTTTTTCTATTTTTTCTTGTGAAATTCCAGTCGCAACTGCTATTGCTTTGAGAACATATTTGGATGCAACACCTATTTTTTCTTCACTCCATTCTGGAAAAACCCTTCCATTGAGAAGAAGTGTTATTTTATTTGTTTCTTCTGCTTTTGTTTTTGCAAGAAGTTCTGCAATAATTGCTGTTTTTTCTAGTCGTTTTGTTGTTTTACTTATTTTTTCATAGACGTCGACTAAGGTAATATAGTCCATATATAGATTTCATATGTTTGCTTTTATATAGGTTTCTGAAAAATATTAGATGGTTCTTCTGTTTTAAATTTGATTTCCTTTAATATTGTACAGAATCATTAAATATTACAATTTATTTCTTATTATTATGAAAGTCATGGTTTTTGGAACATTTGATTTACTGCATGAGGGCCATAAATACTTTTTAAAAAAAGCAAAAGAACATGGTGCAGTTGTTGCAGTAGTTGCTCGAGATAGCAATGTTAAAAAAATTAAAGGATTTTTCCCAGAGCAAAATGAACATGAGCGATTAAAATCTGTTCAACAGTATGTTGATAAAGCAATTCTTGGCAATGAGACTGATTTTTTTAAAGTCATAGAATTGGAAAAACCAGACTTGCTTTGTTATGGCTATGATCAAGTACAAAGAAAAGAAGAATTAAAGAAAAAAGGCATTGTTGTTAAAAGTATTGTTATTGATGCATATATGCCTGGGAAGTATAAATCTTCGTTGCTGAGGAAAAATAAGTAAATTTTACGTGATTTTTATAAAGGGGTATTTTCTTCTTCTGTTTATGAAACTGGGTGTTTTATTTTCAGGTGGAAAAGATTCTACATATGCAGCATGGCTTGCAAAACAAGAAGGTCATGAGATTGTTTGTCTTATTTCTCTTATTAGCGAGAATAAGGAAAGTTATATGTTTCATACTCCTGCAATAACAATGACACAAAAACAGGCAGAATTAATAGGCATTCCTTTGATTACTCATATAACTAAAGGAGAAAAAGAAAAAGAATTAGTTGATTTAAAAAATGCAATCAAAATTGCTGTTGAAAAATATCACATTCAAGGTATAGTTACTGGTGCATTGGCAAGTGTGTATCAGGCATCTCGCATTCAAAAACTATGTGATTCTCTTAATTTGCAATGCATTAATCCTTTGTGGCAGAAAAATCAGATTACTCTTCTTGAGGAACTCATTAAAAATAAATTTGAAGTTATAATTGTTGGGGTTTTTGCATATCCTCTTGATAAAGCCTGGATTGGACGAAAAATAGATGTCAAGTATATCGAAGATGTGAAGAAAATGCAGGAAAAATATAAAATAAATCCTGCAGGTGAAGGGGGAGAATTTGAATCTCTTGTTATTAATTGTCCTTTGTTTAAGAAATCGTTAAATTTTTCTATAAAAAAAATTATTGGAGAAAAAAATAGTTGGTTTGCAGAATTGTAATTATTCGATAAATTTGAATCGCTCTACTTCTTTTCCTTCATGCATAACTTTTTCTGTGAACATTTTTATTGGTCGTATCCATAGTTTTTGTTCACCATATAATGCTTTGTAAACAACGTATTCTTCTAGTGTTTCGCTGTGAATAGCTGTACCAATAATGTCGTATAATTGGTCTTCTCTTCCTTTGAAATGGCGGTATTTTCCAGGTTTAATGTTCATAGTGTTTCACTTTTGTATCTTCAAATGCAATAAATAATGCTCCTGTATATCCTGTGACATATGCATGCCATGGATATGTAACTTTCCCTTTTAGTACTGTTGAAAATAATTGATGTGTTTTTCCAATTTGCATTTCTATTTTTTCATATTTTGTTTCTTCATTTTGTTTTTTGTATTTGACCATACAACCACTGCCACGTAATTGCGTATGCCATTCTACAAATACATCTTCATTATGGC
>JBAZCJ010000139.1:0-3065 GCA_041671005.1 Candidatus Woesearchaeota archaeon
CATTGTACGTATTATCTTATTTAAGTCTTCTGATATTTGAGCACCCCAAATGATACGTGCATCTGGATCGAATCTATCGGAAACTGTTTCAACAATTCGCTTTGCTTCTTCTAATGTCATATCTGGTCCCCCAGAAACATTAATTAAAGCACCATTTGCTCCTGAAATATCAACATCAAGCAAAGGATTATTAATTGCTTTTTCAACAGCTTCTACTGCTCTGTTTTCACTATCACTTTCACCAACACCAATAAGTGCAACACCGCCATTGCCCATAACAGTGCGAATATCTGCAAAATCAAGATTAACAAGACCTGCTTTTGTAACAAGCTCTGCAATACCTTTAACAGCATTAGTTAAAATTTCATCTGCAACTTTAAATGCAGTATGCAATGGTAAATCAGGTGCAAGTTCCAATAATTTTTCATTAGGTATAACAATAAGTGTGTCTACTTGTGCTTCTAATTTTTCTAACCCAATAAGTGCATTTTCATAGCGTCGTTTTCCTTCCATAGCAAAAGGCATAGTAACAATTGCAACAGTTAATGCTCCAAGTTTCTTTGCAATTTCTGCAACGACTGGCGCTGAACCAGTTCCAGTTCCCCCACCTAAACCGCAGGTAATAAAAACCATATCTGCACCATCTAATTTTTCTTTAATATCGTGTTCTGATTCTCGTGCAGCTTCTTCTCCAACACGTGGCATAGATCCTGCACCAAGACCTTTAGTTAATTCTTTCCCAATCAATATTTTTTTATCTGAATTAGTGTATAATAAATCTTGGGCATCAGTATTAATTGCAATAGTCTCTGCACCTTCAATACCTACTTCTGTAACACGATTAATAGTATTATTGCCTCCTCCACCACAACCAATTACTTTAATTGTTGCTTTTTGCTTAGCAAGAATCTGTTCAAGTTCTGCGTCAATATCATTTTGCTTCAATGGCGCGAGTGTCTTTGGATTTACTGGTTGTTTCTGTGATCCATCCATTGTATTCTCCCTCTTTTTTAATTACGTATTCTCTTGTTTTCCTTGCTTCTCTTGCTTTTTTTCGTGATATGTAATAGTAATTATTTCAGAAACGCATTTTTTTATATTTTCTGTCATTTTTACCTGAATTTCATCAGGCATCTTGATAACAGTAGTAATTTCTGCAACATTCCCTTTAACAACAACATCAGCCACAAGTTGTTCTCCAAGAAGCATTGTTGTCATTGCACGTACTTTTGTTTGCACATCAGTCACAACACGCAATGCCTTAAATGTATACACAACATCTTTTCCTGCACAAGGATGATTAAAATCAACTAAAGTTCTACCACCTGTAACTGTTTTAATAATTCCAACAGAATTATCAATGTTAACTTGTAATCCTGGCATTGGATTTATACCATGTTTTTTGAATTTATGTGTAGCAATAAGTTGAATGAGATCCATTTTCTTTTTACCAAAAGCATTCTCAGGACTAAGTTCAAGAGTGTAATCTGTGCCTATTTCTTTACCAACAAGTGCAGTGTCAATCCCCTTAAGAATATGTTCTTGACCAACACAAAGAACAACAGGTTTGTATTCAACGCGTGGATTAAGAATGTTAGCAGTGTGTGCAATAGATTTTTGAGTAGTATCAAAGACAATATTTCCGTCTTTAATTTTGCCAGTATAGTCAAGTTCAATAAAGTCATTTTCTTTAATCTGCATTTTCAACTACCTCACATTTATTTCCCTCTAAGAAATACCTCAACAAGGATATCGTCGTAGGATTTTTAAATGTTTCTGTTTATTTTTAAAAATTGAATGATTTTTTCAGCAATCTCTTGGGGGGCAAGAATCGTCGAATCAATAATAATATCGTAATTAACCAAATCAAAATAATCAACACCATATTTATGGATATATCGTTTTTTTTCAAGCTGTTTTCTTTTTTTCATATCTGTAAGAGTTTTTTTCAATGTAGTATTAGATTCCACTAACCGCTTACTTTCAAAAATACGCTGTGCCCTCACAGATTCATCTGCACAAAGAAATATTTTCAAAGATGAGGGAATAAAATGAAACCCCAATCGTGAATCAATAACAAAAGATTCTTTACTTTTTTCCATTTTTTTCTGCCAATCATCAAGTTCCTTGTCAATAGAAGCATCAGTTTCACTAATTTTATTTAATTCAATAATTGTCACTCCCCGTGCAGCAGCCATTGTCCGCATATAATCGCCTGTTGAATGACGATTAATTTTCAGTTTTTTTGCAAGAATGTCAGCAACAGTACTTTTCCCAGCACCAGCTTCTCCTGAAATAGTTATTTTAAGACTCATAGACTACTAAACACTTAAGAAATATATTAATGTTGTTGAAGATATTCTGTTAATGGACCTCTAAGAGATAGCCCTTGTTTGTGATAAGTAGCAAAATAACCTTTTGCTTTTCTAACAAATGCATCTATAACCTGATTATACATTGTTTCATATTCTTGCTCTGTTATTTTATCAAATAATCTAGTAGACTCATTCCAAACATGCATTCCTTCTCGAATTAATGCAAAATGAGTTTCTCGTGTAAGAAACTCAATTAAAGGATCAATTCCTGCATTAACACTATAAATACGTCTTCCTTCATATCGAATTGCTTCATTACCAACGACATCAAGAATATCGCGTAAAAAAGTTTCAGCAGAAATAGATTTAAGCGGACATTGAATATATTGATCTTTAATTCTTGTAATAGTTCTTTCTTCTAAATTATACATAAAAAAAGGATAATATGATTTAATTTAAAAAGTTAATCAAAAAAAAGAAAAACTAAAAAAAATAAAAAATTTATTCAGCAAGTGCTGCGTCTATTGCAGTTTGGAATACTGAATATGGCTGTGCACCGACAACAAGTTGGCCATTAATGACAAATGCAGGAGTTCCCTGAACACCAGATGCAATACCTAAATTCATGTCATTCTGGATTTTCTCAGCATATTTGTTTGAATCTAAACACCTGTTAAATTGTTCTGTATCCAAACTTAATCCTGCTGCATAACCTTTAACATCATATGCTGAAAGTCCTGTACCATCGCC
>JBAZCJ010000140.1:0-2980 GCA_041671005.1 Candidatus Woesearchaeota archaeon
TGCGAAAGATGCTGCAATTGCGCTGCGACCATTGGCTGGAGAGGCCGCACAAGTTCTTTTTGCTTTCGGACTTTTTTCCGCTTCTATGTTGGGTGCATTTATTTTACCAACAGCAACTGCATATTCAATTTGTGAAGCTTTCGGATGGGAATCCGGATTTGATACTAAATGGGAAAATGGAAAGATTTTTTATACTATCATTCTCATAAGTATTATTATTCCAGCAACCATAGTTTTGATTCCTCAAATTTCTTTGATAAAAATTATGATTTTATCTCAAGATGTGAATGGTATTTTATTGCCTTTTATTTTGATTTTTGTGCTCAAAATAATAAACAACAAAAATATTATGGGCGAGCATACGAATAAATTTATAGGGAATTTAATTGCATGGAGTACAATTATCGGAATTATTGCGGCTACTGTCATACTTGTGGTGGCGTCATTCGCCGGCATGATTTAAGACTGCGTTGTCAGAAAATTTTGATTCTCATTTACTAACAGTAAATTCCGAATCAAAATTTTCTTGCCGCCTTGTATCTGATAGCTTTTTAAAAATCCCCTATTTTTCGTATATCAGAATCTGACTAATCTTATTTTTTGTATCTTTTGGAATAACTTTTTTTGGCTTAAGAGTGCCAATTGTAAAAGCATACGAAACAATGCGCGTGCCGCCTGCAATTTGTTTTTCAAAAAAACTTTGAAGATGTTTTAGACTGTGAGGCATCATATAACAAACAATTATATTCGCATCACTCATATCTTTTTTTTGAAATTTAGAATAAATTATTTTACCTTTCCATCCACAAAACCATCTTTTTAACAAAGCATATGCAAACACCATAGGATTAGATTCATAACCAATTGCATGCGCTCCATAATCTTTTTCTGCAAAATGTAAAAAGCGACCATCGCCTGCGCCAAGATCATATAAAATATCGCCTTTTTTTATTTTCGCATGTTTTAAAACTTCATGAACAGATCGCATAGGAGTTGGCACAAACGGTGCTACCCCGAAAAATGAAATATAAGCATTAATAAAAAGAAGAACTATAATAATGCCAACTATAAAAATTGAAAAATATTCAAAAATCATGCAATTATTATAACAGCAATGTATTTATTTCTCTAAGCCCTAACTGTTGACACTGCCAACAATAAGTTCATAATAAATCCCAGCGTTATTATATTTACTATATATGAAAATTCCTTGTTATCCATCTATCTCGAATGCTGAACCACTTCCAACCCCACATTCGACTTTAAATCATGTTCCCCGAGTAAATGCATTTATTATGAACAATGGATTATTAGAAATTCCTCAAAGCTTAATACAAATCCAATCTTCTCTTGGCATTCCGAATATATTTGGAGAAAGTATGTTAGGTCACTGTGAAACAGTTATGGAAATGACAAAAGAACTTTTGGATGGGCTTGAAACTATATTTAAAATTCAATCATCAACAAAACATAATATTTTAATTGCAGCATATCTTCATGATATTGGTAAATCTGGACCATCTCCTCAAATCAATCAAAACCCTGAGGCATTCATAAAATTTTATAATGTGAATTTTTTAACAGGAACACAAAAAACTAATTTTATATCAGCCTTGAATGAAGCAGTTGCAATCAGAGAAATTACATACGATGAAAAACAATATATAATAAATACTTTAAAAGTTTTTGGTGTTGATCCTGAAAGAATGACTCTAAGAGATTTTTATAATCTTCACTCGCTTTTTACACATGATATTTTAAAAGAAGCAGGCGTTGAAGAATTTATTGCAAGAACTGCTTCTGCACATCATCTAAAAAGAGGAGTAAAACCTAATGGCTACACAGTCGAAGAATTGGCAGAAAATTCTGGTTGGATAGCATTACCAGATGAATTCGTCGCAATGGCAAGGCTTAACAATCCAAATAATGGTCTTTCTACAAATGATCGAATAAGAGCAGTTTATGAATCATTTCAATCTGCTGAACCTTGTATTAGAGATCCATATTATAGAATTTTAGAAATGGGAATGTCTACTGGAGTTCTTCCAGTTGTTTTAGAAAATCACGAAAGACAAAGGTAATATGACCGCATAATTCAATATTGTCTGCTATCTCGCCATGGCTATATTCACAAACGTTAGAACTTTCTGAATTGTAATGTGTATTTCTTGTTAGCTGGCTTAAACTATACGCCTTGTAGTAATTTTTCAATTAACATTTTTGTTTCCGAAGATGGTCCTGTATACCATATACCGTTATGGTTTATTTCTATTCCTAAAAATTCTTCGTTGCGACTAAGAACATCATCAATAACTATTCTTATATCTTCAATTTTATTTCTTACCAATTTACTAGATGCATTTGCCTCCAAAAACATATCTTCAAATACATCAACCCAACTAGCTTCCACTTGTATTCCTCTAACGGCTTCCTCATTAAGACATATACTTTTCCCTTGAGGATAAAGGTGATTTCCCTCAATTTTTTTGGCGTGAAGATAGGGAACTTCATGCTCCGCATTTCTTAACAAATATGCACGTAATTTTTCTATTCCAAGCAGCCGTGATAGTAGTACAATTTGATTTCCTTCAACGCTCAATAACTGATCTCTTGGACTCCTTACCAACACGACAGGCTTCTCAAATGGCAGATTCATGCCTTCTTTCTTACTTTTCATGTATTCATGCAAATAAAATTCTACCGACTTCTTCCTCAAGCTTGACTCTATGGTAGTAACTTCATTTGGTCCGATTATTATTTCCGCTGGTTCCCTCATGTTCTTGTTGTGTTAGAACTAAGTGCAAATTTATTTATATTTCAAACAACTTATTGCCAATTTATCTATTTCTTCTAAATCTAGTGTAGATATTATATGAGCTAAATCTTCGTCATTTATAAAATTATGACTAAGATAAAAGTGTCCACCATTTTTCCTACGAGCTTCTCTCATTTTCATTAAAATTGCCACAGTTTTTTCGTC
>JBAZCJ010000141.1:0-2965 GCA_041671005.1 Candidatus Woesearchaeota archaeon
ATTTCCTAAAAGAGTTGTATCAAAAGTAATGTTATACTCATCTGAAATTATTGAAGCAAGAACTCCACTATCAACAATATCTGTACCATTACTAAGACTTCCTGTAACTGTAAAAGAAGTTTCATCTGTAATAGTAGATGTGATTGTAATATCATTTCCATACACAACAGGATTTGGTGTTGCATTCAATACACTTATTGTTGGAGGTGTACAATCAAGAACATCTAAATATGCAGGATCTGTTAAATTCCCATTTCCAGAGGTATCTTCTGCATAAAAATCATAAATATATGAACCTCGTCCTGTAAAAAGTAAATTAGTATCCAGTATTTGATTGTATGTATCACCAATTAAGTATGATAAGTCATAATATGTTCCTTCAATGTTAATTTTTACTGAGGATAATCCAGCATTATCTGTTGCATTGGCAAAAACATTAAATGTACTTCCATAACAAACAAAAGAAGGAATTGAATAATCCAATAATGCAGGATTTGTAGTATCTTGTACCATAAAAGAAATATCTAACACTGCTGAATTATCTAATTCATCATCAGCATATACAGTTGCGTTCCATGTTCCCAAACCAATATCTGCCGTGTCAATTAATGCAGTGTAATTTGTTCCATTAAAAGTTAAATTAACAAGAATTTCAGGGGTTGTATTTATTGTTAAATTAACTGTTCTTATTCCTGCACTAGTGTTAATAATATCTGCAAGGAATAACATGTCCATTTCATGTTCATATTCTACAGGATTAGGTGTTGCATATAATCCACTAACAGACAACTGAGCATTAACGCCTTGAATTATTGTAAAAAACAAAATACAGAATAACAATACCTCTTTTCTCATCATCATCCCCTCTACACCCCTAATAGAAAAAGTGAACAATTCATAGTATAAAAAGCTATTCGTTTCTATTTGAGAATGGTGAAGAGCAAGATTATTTATATCTCTTCATGTTCTTTTTTTTATGAATAAAAAAATAAATATCCATACAATCATAAGTATTCTCAAAAAAGAAACACAGAAATTCACAGTTCCCGTTGTTACACAATATAGTCAAGAAAAAAGAGATCCATTCAAAATATTAATTTCAACATTACTAAGCCTCAGAACAAAAGATCAGACAACAGCAAAAGCAACAGAGCGATTGTTCATGTTAGCCAATTCTCCTAAAACAATGCTAAAATTGAGCGAAAAGCAAATTCAAACTGCCGTTTACCCAGTTGGATTTTACATCACAAAAGCAAAAAGAATAAAAGAGATATGCAAACTCTTAATAGAAAAGCACCACAATATTGTCCCAAATACCATGGATGAATTATTAACATTACCAGGTGTTGGACGAAAAACAGCAAATTTGGTATTAACAAAAGGATACAACAAATTAGGGATCTGTGTTGACATTCATGTCCACAGAATCAGCAATCGCTTAGGGTATGTCAAAACAAAAACCCCTGAAGAAACTGAGTTTATATTAAGAAAAAAACTTCCAACACAATATTGGAAAGTATACAATGATTATTTAGTCGCATATGGCCAAAACATATGTAAACCAATCAGTCCTTTTTGCAGTAAATGCGTAATTAATAGGTATTGTAAAAAAATTGGAGTAACAAACCGCAGATGAAAAAATTATATTGGATATTAGGAATTATTTTATCCCCTGTTTTGTTAGTTATAGGACTTATTTTTTTCAGCATTGTTGCAGTAATTATTATTGCTATTGCAATTCTTATAGGATTATTAGCATTTGTCATGTATCTTAACAAAAAATTTAAATACCTCGTTTTCAGAATAAAAAACAGTAGCAAAAATAAAGAAAATCCTGAACATAAATCCAACAGAACAGGAAAAGAGCATGAAGTAATTATAGAACAAATTGAAGAGCATGAACAAAAACCAAAAACAGAAGAGTAAAAAATGATAAAATCTAATCCTATGCATAAACAAAGAACTAACACATTAGCAAATCAAAAAGCATCTGTTGAAAAAAGACAGAAATATGGAGGACCATTACTCAAAGATGCAATTCTTGGAGGCCAAGATGGAGTCGTAAATGTGTTAGGAATTGTTTTAGGAGTTGCAACAGCAACAAATGATTTTCGTGTAATTATGATTTCTGGAATAGCTGCAACATTTGCTGAATCTGTTTCAATGGGTGCTGTGTTATACACATCAACAAAAGCTGCAAAAGAATATTATTATGCAGAACTTGAAAGAGAAAGAAAGGAAATAGAAGCGGTTCCAGAAATAGAACGAGAAGAGATTAAAGAAATATTTTATAATAAAGGATTTAGAGGAAAACAACTTAATGAAATTGTCAAAAAAATAACCTCAGATAAAGATCTTTGGCTTGATACAATGATGACAGAAGAATTGCGTTTATTTCCTGATGAATACGAATCACCAATAAAAAAAGGAATTTTTGTTGGCCTTGCAGCAGTTGTTGGCTCTGTTGTTCCATTACTTCCATTTTTAGTTATGCCAATTAAACCCGCAATGATTGCATCTGTAATAGTTGCTGCAGCAGTGTTGTTTGCAGTAGGAGTTATCAAAGCAAAATGGTTTGAACTTGACTGGAAAAAATCCGGAATAGAAATGGCAGTTATTGGTACAGTAGCTGCACTAGTCGGATATGCAGTTGGCCTTGCATTTGGTGTACAAGCATGATAACAATTGTTGCTGTCGGTACAGTTAAAGACAGCAATATTTCTTCTTTAATTCAAGAATATATAAAACGCATGCGCAGAATTATTATCAAGACTATCAAAGAAGAAAAAAACCAAAATACAGATATAATTAAAAAAAAAGAAGGAGAGCGATTGCTTGTAAATGCCAAAGATTCTTTTATTATTGCATTATCTGAAGAAGGTAAAACAATGAACAGTTATGCATTTGCAGAATTAATAAAAAAACAACAAAATATTACATTTTTCATTGGCAGTGCATTCGGATT
>JBAZCJ010000142.1:0-2844 GCA_041671005.1 Candidatus Woesearchaeota archaeon
CATTGAAATCGTCTGTATGGAAATGGCAAGTGCCTCTATTTTTTCTGTAAAAATTATTTCTATCTTTAAATTTAAAATAAAAGCCATAGCTTTTTAATCCGAGTGGTGTATCGTCTATTTTAAGTTGATGTTCTCCAAAACAAAGAGTAGCAATATTCCCTTCTCTTGTTTTAAACATATCCCCTTCTGTAAACTCTTTCCCGTCCAATTCAAGGACGTGGAGAAGGATTACATCTTTAAAATCAAAAGTTATTAAGTTATTCCATGTTTCTAGCACAATATATTCTTCGCTAAAATCAATTGCTTTAAGGTCACATATCTTATTATCATTTTTTATAAACGCTTTAAACTTTGGTATCATTGTTATTCTCCAATTCTTGTTGTAAAAACTCAGGATCATTTAGTTCGTTAGCATATGCGTTAAGATCAGAACAACTACCTTCACAGGAAAAACCTAGATGACTTATGCCTTTTATTTCGCTGTCGCATTCTTCGCAAAACAGTTGGCATAAATAGTCTATTCTTTCTGCCTCGTCAGGACTTTTAGGGTTGTCAGGTTGCTTTATTTCTACGTTAACATTAGACTTTATGTCGTAAACGTAATTCTTCAACCTCTTCAGTACTAGCCTAATAAGTATCTGCTCACCTGCAAGTTGTTTAATGCTTGTGTTAATATTTTTTTGATACTCAATAATATTACAATTCTGTATTATTACTACAATAAGAAGAACCATTATCATTAATAGCCCTATGTTTGTTGTTAAATCCATTATTTTCCTCCTAAATTCCTAAGTATTGCTACAATGTAAATCTTTTCTGCAATGCATGAGTAGATATCACTTAATTTATCCCTAATTTTTTGGATTAGTGTATGTGCTTTGTATGGGCAATTCATTTATTCATCTCCAAAAATCTTATCTAAAAGGGGATTTCTCCCCTATTATTTATCCAGATCCATATCCAGATCCAGATCCATATCCAGATCCATATCCATATCCAGATCCTACTTCTGCCATAACGCAACTCCTTCTATAGATTGTTTAGCTTTTTCTGTTACATCCAATATTTCTATAACATTAAGCAATTCTATTTTACTGACGGGGCAAGGGAATTTACAGTTTTCAGGTTTTGAAGTTCCTTCCATCGCCAATTGTGATAATGACGCTGCTCCATCCCAATACCATAATCTACGAGCATTGAGCATAACTACTTCTTGCTCTTTTTTTGATTCCACATAGCCAGCGAATACACCTACTGAGTGTGCTCTAACTATCTGATACTTTAAGCCATCCGTATTAGTTGGGCAAATCAGATTTCCAACATCTGATTTTTTAACATACTCAACACCATTTAATGTAATTGTTTCCATCTTTTATTTCTCCTATATGTATTATACGCCTGCTAAACAGGCTTAAAAATCTTATCTAATAACCTTTTCGAGTTTTTGGTTTATTCATAAACCGGCACGTCGTACATTTTTCAAATGCGTAGCTCATTCTCCACCTCTAAAAATGTCGATACAGGATTTACATCTATGGCTTTCAACTAATGGATCCATAAAAAGATTACAATATTCAGGCTGTTCAGGTATAAAATTGTTTGCATCATAAAACCTGCAAAAGAACTCACCATCAACACCCGTTTCTCCGGCACAATAGCCACTATGATGACAAATAGTTGCTTTCACCATCTCAAACAGCTTGTCGGCTGGTGATAGATTAGTTGTAAAATCTTCACAAAATTCTGATTGCGCTTCTGTGCACTCTTTATAGTTCTCGCATGATATTTTTTTACATTCAGTAGTCATTCTATTCACCTGCTTTCAGTTCTATGTACTTATCATTAAATCTTAGCCAATCTTGACACCATAATTGACCATCGTGGGTATATACAGCCTTGTGCTGTAACTCATCTCCGGTACAATCATTGAAGGCTTGAAGTAATTTAACAGTTATATCCTTTTTTTTATGCTTCCAAGTAGTGTTTAGGTACTTGTAGTGAGTCCCGGGGATAGTATTTAAATCACCAAACCCTTGCTTGTAACCACAAGTAACGCAGCCAGGATCGTTCTTACTATTAATTGCAGCTATCACAGTGTTTGAAACTTTTTCAGCAAGGGAATCAAGCTCTAACTGATAGTTACTTTCATTGCTAAGGGCTGATTCTAATTGTTCTTCAAGCTCTTTGATCTTCTTCCATCTTTCTGTATTAGCTCTACCCATCTGTTCAATGGTGTCTTTTTGCTTTTCATTTTGCTCTCTCAGATCTTTTACCTGTTTTTCTAACTTACAGGAATATTTTGACTGAAAGTTAGAAAAACAATTACAGGATATACAAAGTTCTTCAGAGGATATTCTATTGCAAATAGTGCACATATTACTTTTAATCTCTTCTATTTCTTGACCATATTCTGCAATAGAGTTTTTTAGTTGTTTATTTTCTTCTTTTAGCTCTTGGTTCCCTTTTTGCAAGTCTATGATAATTTTCTGAAGAGCTATATTTTCTTCATCACAGATTCTTTGAATTTCTTTTAGCTCTTGGTTCTCTTTTTTAAGCTCCTGAATACCTCTGAAGTATTCCTTTCCTTCCTCTTTAGCTTCTTTAACTACTTCTAAAACTTTAGGATTGACGCCAACTATTTCCTGATCTTTCTTTACTTTATACAGATTGTGGTGTTCACATAACGCATCACCACAACTAATTTTACCGCAATTAGAACACTTCACTTTGCTGCTTTGTTGCTCTTCTACTTGGTCAGTTTCTTGTTGATTCTCAAACTGCTCAAGTCTGCAAAACAACTCTTCAAAAAGATATTTGTATTTGCTATTTTTTACTTTCAACTCT
>JBAZCJ010000143.1:0-2913 GCA_041671005.1 Candidatus Woesearchaeota archaeon
TAGATTTACGAAGTCAATATTTCTTGCTACAAAATCTGTTTCTGAGTGAAGAGTTAAAAGAAGAGCCTTACCTTGTCCTTCAACAACGACAATAACACCATCGTGAGCAACACGATCAGCTTTTTTCATAGCAATACTACTTGATGTCATTTTTAGGATAATAAGGGCTTTTTCCATATCACCTAGGGCTTCTTCTAATGCATTTTTACATTGCATCACAGAAACACCAGTGGCATCTCTCAATTCTTTTACTAATGAAGCTGTTATTTGTATAGACATAATTTAATTATAGGTTGGTCTCATTGACCTTAATAAATAATAAGATATTATTTCTTTTCACCACTAATTCCTTTATTGTATGCATTTTTAACTTGAGATATAAAGAAACTAATACTTGATATTGAAGCATCATTTGCAATTATAGGAAATTCTGAAGTTTTTGTATTGCAATCTGTGTTCATTAGAGCGATGACTGGGATATTCATTTTATGAGCTTCAGTTACAGCAATATGTTCTTTTTTAGGATCAACAACAAACATTGCATCAGGAGTTCTTGTAATTCCTGTTAAACCTTGGAAGTTTTTTGTCATGTCATCCATTTCTCTGTCAATTAAAAGTCTTTCTTTTTTTGTGTATTTATCAAGACCTCCTTTTTCTTTTTGATCACGAAGATCAAGTAATTTTGTAATACGTTTTTTTATTTCAGGGAAATTTGTAAGAGCTCCTCCAACCCAACGTTCAGAAACATAAGGCATGTTTAAAGAAAGGGCAGTCTCTACTATTTGTTGACGAGCTTCTGCTTTTGTTCCAACAAAAAGAATTGTCTTTCCTGATTGAGCTAAGCTTGTAACTTTTTCAATTGCTTTTTCAAAAAGTTCATATGTCTTTTCAGTATTTATAATATCAACTCCATTTTTCGTTGCGAAAATATAAGGAGTAGTTGATGGATGACGTCGACTTTTTGAATACCCATAATGAGTACCATTTTTGAACATTTCTTCTATAACACTGTTTTGTATATTCATATTATTTTTGCTCATGATTTTCATGAGCTTTTATGGTTAATTTATAATACTGTCCGTTTTTAAGCATTCCAGCCTATTTACAAGGGTCTTTAAACAAAAAAGCTCCTCACGGAAAGTAGACATATAATACCAGAAAAACCATTATTTTGCAATATAGAGTCATATTTCATTTTTTGACTGGTTGGCATATTTAGGGTAGTATGTGGTTATGCGACAATCACAACTATTTACTAAAACAAAGAAAGAAAGCCCAGCAGATGAAGTTTCTCTTAATGCTGAGTTGCTTATAAGAGCAGGATTTATAAATAAAGAAATGGCAGGAGTTTATTCTTTTTTGCCATTGGGTATAAGAGTTTTAAATAAGATTGAAAGTATCATAAGAGATGAGATGAATAAGATTGGAGGCATTGAAATGCGGACTAGTGTTTTGCAAAATAAAGAGGTTTGGGAAAAATCTGGAAGATGGGATGATGAAGTTGTTGATAATTGGTTTAAAACGCAATTAAAAAATGGTGCAGAAGTTGGATTGTCTTTTACAAACGAAGAGGCTTATGCAAATATTTTAAAGCAACATATAAATTCTTATAAAGATTTACCTGTTTATCCTTATGATTTTAAAAATATATTTAGAAATGAGGCAAGAAGTAAATCAGGTATTTTGAGAGGCCGAGAGTTTTATTGGAAAGCTCTTTATTCTTTTTCTAAAAATGAAGAGGAACATAATGAATTTTATGAAAAAGCTAAACAAGCCTATAAAAATATATTTCAGAAAGTAGGAATCGGTCATTTGACATATTTAACTTTTGCTTCAGGTGGAAGTTTTTCTAAATTTTCTCATGAATTCCAAACTATTACGGGGGCAGGAGAAGATACTATATATGTTGATGAAAATAAAGGTATCGCTATAAACAAAGAGGTTTATGAAGACGAAGTTATAAATAGTCTTGGTCTAAAAAAAGAAGAACTTGTTGAGAAGAAAGCTATTGAAGTTGGTAATATTTTTTCACTAGGAACAAAATTTTCAACTCCTTTTGATTTGAGTTATAAAAATGAAAACGGAGAAGAAAAATTGGTGGTTATGGGTAGTTACGGGATGGGGCTTAGTCGTTTAATGGGAACAATAGTGGAGGTTCTTTCTGACGATAAGGGTATAATTTGGCCAGAAAATGTTGCTCCTTTTAAGGTTCATTTATTGGCACTTGGTGGAGATGAAAATATAAAAAATAATTCTTCTGAACTTTATAATAAATTGACAGAAAAAGGTATTGAAGTTTTATTTGATGACCGTATTGATTTGAGTGCAGGAGAAAAATTTGCTGATTCCGATCTTATCGGTATACCTTACAGAGTTGTTGTCTCAAAACGTAGCTTAGCTGATGGTGGATTTGAAGTTAAAAAAAGAACAGAATTAAATGGAAAAATAATTAATACAGAAGAATTAGTGAATTTATTAATCGATTAATTGAAATGTTTAAAAAAATTTATCAAATGTTTTCTAATGATATTGGGATTGACCTAGGCACAGCTAATACTCTAGTCTATTTAAAGGGTCACGGCATTGTGATAAACGAGCCTTCTGTTGTAGTAGTAAATCAAAAGACTGGGCAAATCGTTGCGGTAGGAGCTGAGGCAAAACAAATGCTTGGGCGTACTCCAGGACATGTTCGGGCTATTCGTCCTATCGTAGATGGAGTTATTTCTGATTTTGAAGTCACAGAAGAAATGCTTTCATATTTGATAAATAAAGCAGAAAAAATTTCAAAAAAATTTATTCGTCCACGTGTTGTTTTGGGAGTTCCAACTGGAATAACAAATGTTGAAATCAGAGCTGTTGAAGATGCAGCTCGTTCAGCAGGAGCTCGGGAAGTTTATATTATAGAAGAGCCAA
>JBAZCJ010000144.1:0-1661 GCA_041671005.1 Candidatus Woesearchaeota archaeon
GTTTCCATAAAAATTCCCATCCTTGTGCAAATGCTCTTTTTTCTCCTATGGCTTCAACATATTCAGTGATAGCTTGTTGAAACTGATCTTTCAGATGTGCAGGTAATCGTTTATAAAATGCTTCAGGAATTCTAATTGAGGTAGGGTTAAAAATAAGTTTTTTAACTCTAGGAGATACAATTAAATCAGTTATATCCTCTTGTTCTGCTACATCAAGTTGACAAGTAAGAGGGGTTGTATTTGGAATATGTATATCAATAAGAGGTAACTCGTCGGTAAATGAGAATTCAGGTTTTCTTGCTCTGACATATTCTATTTCTTCTATTATAGGAGTTCTATCCTTATCAAGGAGTGTGACTATATCGCTCTCTATTCTAAACCCTGTTCCATCAAGCATTTTAATAACTTATAGAAGGGGTCATTTATAAATATTACTGCTAATTTACTACTCAATAGTAATTATTACACATACATGCAGCTTTTTTCAATTACCTGTTCAAGAAGAGGTTTTATTCTGCAATATTCTTCATCGGTTTTAACAACTAAACTAATCCTTTGAATAGAAGTAGTAGTAAGAAGATGTTTTACAAATTCATTTACCATTGCAGGAATTGCATCTTCAAGGGGTACAGAATAAATGCCTTGATTCAACGGAGGAAATGCAATAGAAGAATTCCTTCTTTTACTTGCCATACTTAATGTCATAGAAACTGCTTGAGTAACAAGATAACTGTTTGTAAGCCATCCGTCTTCTTTTGAATCGTATATGAGTACTATAGGAAAGAGATAATGACGTTTTGGTGTGTCATCAGACTCAATGTCAACAAGCCTTGAAAGATCTACTAAAAAGTCCTCTGGTTTAGTTGCTTTAATTTTATCAATCTCAGGTAAAAGAGAAGTTACTGTATGTTCTATAGATGAACCTATTGCACAGCAGTAATTGAAATATCGCACTTCTGCTATTGTTTCAAGTGAAACATCTTCAGTATCCATTTCAAATTCCTCAACTGTTTGTCCAAACAATTGAAGTATAATTTGTTCAATAGAATTTAATTCTGGATACCCTACAAGAACATCAGCAGGATAGTTTGCAATAGTCCCTACATCAAGTACTATTTCTTTTCCTAAACCAATACAATATGTTTCTGTCATGAAAAACAAGAAATTAAAATTTATTTATAAATCAATTGCTGTTTATTGACAACTAATTATTTCTTAATCTTACAATTTCCAGAGGGAAGCATTCTAATACATTCGTCAACTGTGCCGGTTTTAAAAATTCCGCGTATCTTTTTTGCAATATCGCTTGGTTTTTCATCTCCTTGTACAATTTCAAGGAACTGTTCAGTGTGTGTTTTAATAGCATTATACGGTCCTGCAATAATTTTATTTTCTTTAGTGCCAATAGCAAATCGAAAATCATGTTCTACATAATTCATTTTTCCGTTTATGATAAATGCTCCTCGTGTCAAATATTCTCCTGCTTTTGCAGTTTTTGTTACCTGCTCTGGGGTTACCCACCCAGCTTTAACACTTGGAAATCCTAATTTCCATGCTCGACTGTATAATGCAGTAGCACTTGCTGTTTCAATAATAGTATTTTCTCCGGGCTGTTTTCCTTCAGTTTTGATAACAAAAAACGGACTGCCTTGCATGTCTGT
>JBAZCJ010000144.1:1671-2910 GCA_041671005.1 Candidatus Woesearchaeota archaeon
GAAAAACAAGATCTTTAGGGTCAGTGTGTTTTTTAATCACAATTTCGTTTGTTATTGCATCTCTTCCGCCTATGACAAGAAAACCTTCACTAGAATAAAACCAATGAAATTTATCATACCATTCTCTTTTAACAGGTTGAACCATTTGTTGTTTTGGCAATTCAATAGTTTCTTTTTCTAATTGTGCAAGTTTTTGGCTACTGATTTCTAATGCTTTTTTTGCACCGTCTGATTTTTTTTTTGCTTTTTTTGCTTTATCGTAATAAAGTGCAGCATTTTCATGAATAGTTTTTGTAAAATTCAATGTAATTTCCATAATCTATTTGGAGGAGTAGAGGTTTATATATATTTGGAATTTAGCCTTAACATCATTTTTCTTTTGCTGTTAAAGGTTAAATTTTTTGTAGTCTCGTAAATAAAAAAGTATCTTTAGAGATATATGAAAAGTAATATATACAAATGAGATTATTCTATTAACCTAAACAATGAAACAGAATAAACATAAACAAGTTCAACAGATCCATAATCGTGTTAATCATCTCTTTGAAGAAGCAAAGCAGGCAAGTTCAGTATTAGCAAAGCGTTATGTATGGCTTGCACGAAAATTATGTACAAAATCACGGACACGTATGCCAAAAGAGTTGAAAAGAAAATTCTGTAAGTATTGTAACACGTATTTTAAACAAGGTAATTATAGAGTTAGAACAACAGGTAAAACAATAACCTATACTTGTAAAGAATGTAATAAAATCATGAGAATTGGATATTAATTTTAATTAACTACAAAAAGTCTTTTTCCAGTTAAGTAACTATTTGCAACATCAATGATACTTCTTTTTGTAACTGCAAGAGCTCTTTTAGCTTCTTGAAATGGTTCTTTTTTATACATTCTTCTTGAAAGTAATTCTTCAATCATCCATCCTGGCTGAGAATATGCTTGGAGAAATTGAGGAAGCATGACTGCTCGCATTCCCTCGTAAAGCCTGTCATCAAAATTACCTGAAAGTAATGTAGCAATTCCATTAGAAACTTCTTGAATCGATTGTGCAAGGTTAGAATATTGGATTTTATATTCAATTACTAAATATCCTGTTTTATCATGAAGAGACTCTAATCTTGCATCTACGTGATAGGTGTATTTTGTTTGTTCGCGAAGTCTATCCATAAGAATACTAACAACACTACCAGTTAATACCCGACACATCATTTGAAGAGCTTGTTCGTCTTTTTCAGGATTCG
>JBAZCJ010000145.1:0-2831 GCA_041671005.1 Candidatus Woesearchaeota archaeon
TTGACAAATAATTAAAAAGTAGTATAATGTAGGGTAAATCGGCATGAGAGACCAATAAAAGGCTCTCTCATATTGGAGTTACTGTTCCCTGGTAAGGAACGGGGGTTGCCGTAAACTGGGTGATGGGTTCGACCAGTAAAAAAGGAAAATAATGCAAAACTATAAGAAAGTAGCGGTTGATGTTTCACTAATGATTAAAACTTTGGCGGTTTATTATAAAAACTATTCAGAAACCAAAGACCCGTTGATAAGAAAAGCTCTTGAAAGTAAATTGGAACAAATGGTTTTGCTAATTAAACCAATTTTAAATACAATTGATTCTGATGAAGTTATTTTAGCTAATGCACGAAAGGAATTTGGAAGATGACAAGTTTTGAAGGGTTACAACAAATGTGCAAGGATTTAGAAAAATATGATGTTAACTACAGGGTTGAACCGTATTCTAAGACCTTAATTAAATTAACTGATGGGATAAAATCAATGTATGGCACATCTTTTCAGTTATATTCACACCTAGTTAGGGTTGGCAGATATTTGTATAATGAAGCTAAAAAGAAATGTATAGAATCTTAGCAATATTTGTTGTTATATTATTTATTATTGCTTTAATTTGGAGGTAGCATGAATTTACAAGAATTTGAAGATAAAGTATTTAGTGTTTTTGGTATTGTTTTTATGATATTTGTTATATTTTTTCTTAGTACTTGTATGATTGGATTTATAGGATGTTTATTAGGAGGGTTTATATGTCATTAGAAGTTAATATTTTTGGGTTTAATGATAGCAGAAAAAATACTTATGGCTGGATTCCTTGTTGGTCAGAAAAAAGATACAATAAAGCAAAACACGAATTTCAGGATACAGTAGAATTTGAATTAAACGGAAGAAATGATTGGTATTTTATTGAAGGACTATTGCATGGAAATATTGGAAAGGTTAGGGGTTTTAATGAACCAATTATCGAAAGGCAAACAATTGTTTTCTTTCCAGTTTATCCGAAAGAAGAAGTAAGAGATTACGATACAGACATGTCAATAAAAGCCGATGAAAAAGTAGAAAAAAAAGAATCAAAATACTATGTTGAATACAAAGAACAAGACGGTGAAATTAAGTTTTTGGAAACAAATCTTTTAACATCAGAAGAAATAGAAAAAAAATATGGAAAAGAATTGTTAAAAAAGTATGCTTTTGAGGAGTTTTTTGCAGCACAACAATCTGATGGTGAAATACTTCTTTCTTCTTATGGAAAAGACTGCAAATTCATTTACAAAGACAAAACCTATTCCAAAAAAGATTGGGATAAATATTTAAACCATATAGACAAAGCAAAAGAAAATTTTAAACTATTGATTTCCAAAAACTCCAAGACAAAACACTATTTATAATGAATTGTTATAGATACCAAGGCGAAATAAATGATTTTTCTGGAATATTGCTGGGACTTATTTTTGCAGTTGGTTTTTATTTATCGTGGGTAGTAATTTTTAATCTGTATAACAAACTTTTTGTAAAAACAGATGGACAAATGGTTGATTCAGTACTTGCTCATGGTGTATTAACCATTACGTGGCTACTTATATATTCTTTTTTGTTTCTTACAATTTGTGGACAGATAGGTATATAATATGAAACTAATTTTACTCTCAGAAAAACAATTTAATGACCTTGACTCAATTCTAACCAACTTTGCTAGGGAAAATGCTAAAAAGTTTGGATTTGGTGAAATTTATTCTGATATAGTTTCGATTCAAGTATCTCTTTCACGTGATGTTTCTTTTGACTTAATAGATCGTATTAAAACAGTTTCAGAACTAACAGATACAGAAGGTATAGCACAAGGACTTGGTTTAGCAAAAAATATAATAGAAAATTATTTAAGGGAGGGATAATGCACCCATTAAATTATGTTAATCCTTATTCTTATCAGTATCCAACAGCTATAGATTTACAAGTAATGGTTTTGCTGACTGCAATTTTGATTTTTTATTTAATTGGTAAAATCATTATATGGTTATACAAACTTTAACAATGACCCAAAATGACGTTGTTGCTTTTATTCCGCAAACCCCAGTATTTTTTAAAGAAATTTATCAGGAAGGCTCTGTATATTTACCAAAAGGTAATGGAACACTAATTGAAATTCAAGTTAATTACTCAATAGGAGTTTTAGTTAAATTAATTCTAAGAGATACTGCTAAAATAACCATATTACAACGTATTAAGGAATTAAAAACTTGGCAATACGAATTAGATTTTAAAAGTTTGTGTTCTAAGTGGCACGTTTTATTTGATTATTGTCGCATAATTTCGATAGCAAATACATCTTTTAACCCAGAAGTATTCGAGAGGATAAAAAATGCAAAATAATAGCGTTTCTGAGGCAATTAAGGGCATATTAGATGAGTTTATGAAAATCAAAGATTATGAAAAAGCGGAAGAATTAATTCTTGATTTATTTTTTGGTGATAATAAGCCCAGTAATTATTCACCAATAAATATAGGACGACATTAAACTTGACAAATTTTCTAAATATGGTATACTGTATTTGATATGAAAAATGCAATTAAACCTAAAAAGAGGTGCTTATGAAAGAGAGAAACATGAAACCAGTAAGAGTTAGAATTGGAGAAATTTATGTTCTTAATCATGTAAAAAAAGATTTTTATACTTTGGATGTTGAAAAATGGGAAGAGAATATTTGGGGAGAATATAAATTCATTGCAGTAAAAACGAATGCTTATCACTTTTTATTTGATAGTGATGGAACTTGCTTTGAAACAAATTTTCCAGTAGATAAAAAATATATATCGTTAGAATGGGTAGAATCAAC
>JBAZCJ010000146.1:0-2759 GCA_041671005.1 Candidatus Woesearchaeota archaeon
AGGACTTGCAAAAATAGCTTCAGTTGAACGTATGCGACCATTTATGGATCAATATAGTATCAATGGCAAGAAGATTTTCATTTTAGGTGAAGGCCGATTAATTAATCTTGCTGCAGCAGAAGGACACCCAAGCGCTGTCATGGCAACAAGCTTTTGCGGACAAGCATTAGCATGTGAATATGCTGTTAAACACAAAGGAAAAATGCCAATTGATGTCATTCAATTGCCTGCTGATATAGACGACACTATTTCACGATATCAACTTATAGATCTCAAAGTTGAAATAGATGAAATGACAGATGAACAAAAGAAATATATGAGCAGCTGGCAAGAAGGGACATAAAGTTTCATAACACATTTAAACTCTTCTTTTTCTTTCTTTTTTATGGTTGATTCTTTAGAATTTAAGATTGTTGATAGAAAAAAACCTGATGATATTTTAACACTCCTTAAAACATTAGAAGCATTAGCTCGCGCAAAACAGGAGCAAGAAAAAGCAATTCAATCTACAAAAAACAGTAAACTAAACATAGAAAAAAAAGCTGAAATTGAGAAGAAAAAAGATATTACAGTTATTGTTGATGATGAAGACCATAAAGAAATATTACATGATCCTTTCAAAGATGACCTTCTTTCCATTACTCTTGATATGATTGGGTTTGAAAAATTCCATATACAACAATATCAACAACAGCTTGCAAATTATGCACGATTTCTTTCTGAATATTTAGATGGGAAAAAAGGAATTTTCAAACCGCAGGATAGTTATACCTATACTGAACAAGAAGAAAAACAAGAAACATCAGAAGTTGAAATGATAACGTTTGCAGAAATGCAGGATTATGTTCGAGCAACAAACATGAATAGTTTATTAGGAGGAACTGCTAATTATGTTGATCCTGGGATGAAAGAATCATGGGAAAACTGGCGAGTATTTCAGCATAATCAAATTATGAGTTTCTATTATACATCACAGTGGAGACATTAAAAAATGTGTTTCTATTTTAAAAAGAATGTATAACTGAGAATTTTTTATATTAGTGCACGTAATTCTTCTCTTGTAATGTGATCAGACAATTCTAATCTCTTAAGGTCATAATCCAAAAGAAATAAGCCATTTGTTAGCCAAGCTAATCCGGTTTTTTTACCAATAAATATTTTATCAATGGGAACATATTTTGTATAAACATAAAATCCAATGTTGTTTCTATGAATTTCAAATGAACCTTCGAATTCACCAGAAATTATAACCGGATAATCATCATGTTTCTTAGCACGTCGATATGCCCAAGAAGCAGCAGCGTTCCTACCAGAGAAATAGGGTGCAACATCTTCCACGGGGGTAAAACGTTTGAAAAAATAAAATTTCCTGTCTTCACCAGGGGAAATAGTAACATCTAAAACAAAGCTATCACTTCTAATTAATTCATGAAGATGATACAATCTTGTACCATGAAAATATCTCATTTTTATGGATACACTAAACTAATTAATAAATATAGTTACTTAAAAAACGTTAATAAATATATCAAGTTTCATCAATAAGCATAGGCATAAAATGTGTAAATAAAAAAATTAAAAATTAATTCTGTATTGCAGTGCACTTGTTGCATTGCCTTTTACATCTGTGCCAAGTTGCAATTCCATCCAATGATTTTTATTCGCACAAGAAGGATCATAACGTAATATACTGCCTAATGATAAGCTTTCTTTTGCAGCAAAAACATTTGTCTGAACATCAGGACCAATCCTCAAATTTTCTGTAATTTGATATCCTGCTGTTGCTCCAACAACAACTGCATCTACTGTTGTATTTCCTTTGTATTGAACAGTAAATTGTGCTTGTACTCTCGGATCAAAAGTCAATCTTCCAGCAATAATTGTTGAATACACTGTTGGCACAAAGGTTATTGCATCTAAACTAATTGCAGTTTGAATCATAGGCTGTATTCCTATATAATTATTATTATCAAAACGAGTATCAAATCTGTATCCTTGTGCAATGCCTAGTGGATTCAAACTATCATTAGATGTACCAATTACTGCAATCAAAACAGTATGTCCTTCTGCGGGAACATATTTTGTGATTGCTGTTATTCCATCTGTACTTGCAACAATATGCTCTTGCCAATTCTTTCCTGACGGTAAAGGTGCAGCATCATAAAAATCTGCATATGCTGGTGTTGCTGTTAATGCTGCTATTATTGCTAATGTTCTTATTGTTGTTTTTGTTGTCATTTTTTACCCCGTTAATTTATTAACTCTTTGATAAACATTTATTATTGATTCTAGTGCTATTTTAAGAGCTAAAGAACCATAAATTTGATTTGCACGCAGGAAAATATTTTGTACATGAGAATTTTCAGCATGAATAGTAATTTCTACTGAGGCACTTTGATTAGGAAATACACTGAATAGACAACGTCTGGTTTCTTCATTTAAACGTAAATAGTCATGTGTTTTTCTTAAACCAACACTATCAGTATATTCTTTGATTCTTGAATTAGTTTCATCTAAATCAAATTTAACCCAAAAATTACTTTGATACCACGCTTTTCCTTCATAAGGTTCAAACAATTTAATTTTAGTATCTATTTCTGTTGATACTTCTAGTTCTTCATTTCCTGGAAAATATACAAGTCCATCCTGTTTGACAGGGTGATACTTATGAGGCAATATTTCTGTTTTAAATTCGAATGTTTGTTCTTTTGTTGTCATTTTGTCATCACTTCCTTTTGTTTTCAGTTAGTTTAACTACT
>JBAZCJ010000147.1:0-2725 GCA_041671005.1 Candidatus Woesearchaeota archaeon
AGTTATTATTACTCACAGTCATTTAGATCATTGCGGATTTTTACCGTATTTATACAAATTTGGATTCAGAGGACCAACATATTGTACAGCACCTACTCGAGATATTATGGCTTTACTTCAATTGGACATGGTAAAAATTGCTAGAGCAGAAGGAAAGGAACCGTTGTACACAAGTGATGAAGTTAAAGAAACAATTAAACATACTATTTGTCTTGATTATGATGAAGTTTCAGATATCACTCCAGATGTTCGAATTACTTTGTATAACGCAGGTCACATTCTTGGCAGTGCTATGGTGCATATGCATATTGGGAATGGATTGCATAATATGGTATACACAGGAGACATGAAATTTGGCAGAACAACACTGCTTGACCCTGCATCTACTATGTTCCCTCGATTGGAAACATTGATGATTGAAAGCACATATGGTGGCAAAGATAATAATTATCCTTCTCACTTTGAATGTGAAACTCAATTTATTGATATTATTACAAAAACACTTGAGAGAAATGGTCGAGTATTAATTCCAGTTTTAGGAGTTGGCCGTGCACAAGAAGTTTTACTTGTTCTTGAAGAATTAGTTCGAACAGGAAGAATTAAAGAAATTCCAGTATACGTTGATGGAATGGTTTGGGATGTTACAGCAATTCATTCAGCATATCCTGAATATCTCAATGGTAATGTACGAAAATTAATTTTCCAACGAGACCATAATCCGTTTTTAGCTCCAATGTTTAAGCAAGTAGGCAGTGCAAAAGAACGACAACAGATTATGGAAGAATTAGGGCCATGTGTTGTTCTTGCAACTTCTGGTATGCTCGTTGGAGGACCAAGCGTGCAATATTTGAAATTTTTTGCACCATCTGAACGAAACAGTCTTGTTTTTACATCATACCAAGGAGAAGGCAGTTTAGGAAGAAGAATTCAACATGGAGACAGAGAAATTGCATTTGATGCAGGTGCTAATCAAAAACCAGAAATGATCAAGATTAACATGGAAATTCATACCATTGAAGGATTATCTGGCCACAGTAGCAGAAAAGAATTGATGAGTTATTTATACAAATGCAGTCCAAAGCCAAAAAAGGTTATTGTTAATCACGGTGAAAGTAGCAGATGTTTGGATTTAGCTTCTTCAATTCATAAACAGTACAAGATAGAAACAATTGCACCACGAAATTTGGAAGTTGTTAGGATTAAATAAAGATTATTTTTGTTATTGTTTTTATAATTATTTTTTCTATTTTTTTCTTAATTTTTAATTGATTTATTAAAAACACATACTTATTTATACTTTTGAATGTTAAATTAAATCATGAAACGTCTTTTATCATTAGCACAGTACATTAAACAAGGAATTATAAAACGAATTATTCCAGACAAATCTAAGATGAAGCAGATGCGGAATATGGCACAAATTCGAGAGGATTTTCTTGAAGAACATGTTGATGATAAATTTATTGCACTGCATCTGGAAGCATTCCATGATATTATTCAAGAATTACTTTTTGCACAATTATACAAAAAAGGATTATCTTGTACAACAGATGAATCTCTGCTTGCATTTGCAATAAAAGAGTTTTCTGTATGCCATAATAATAAAGATGTTCTTATTCAGCTTTTTTCTTTACGACGTAAAATACACACACTTAAACCTCTCCAAATAAAGAAATTTCTTCAGACATATCACAATGCATTATACATTATTGTTCAGGAACTGAAAAGATAAATTTCTATACTTCTTGTGATCTTTTTGTAACTTTGTGGGATCATTTTTGTATCTTATTAGTAGTAACATTATAAAAACCTTTATAAATAGTAAATATGTCCTTATCTTTTATGATATCTCAATTATCTTCGGCAGTGGTTGAAGTTAAAAATTTATCTTCATTAGAATTAACATTATCTGAAGAGACTTCTGGACATAAGGAAAGGACTGAATCTCTATTAACAAGAATTGGAAATGGATTATACTGGTTACAAGAACAATACTTTAAACCTCACTCCTTTGAAAGAGACGGAAAATTGTATGAAGCATTAGGGGTAAGGACTTTTAAAAAATATTTACCTACGGGTGGAGATTATATATGTCGATTAACTGGAATTAATTGGATTAAAAGTAAAAAAGAATTAGGTCCATTGAATTGTATGACGCGGTTTTATGAAGCGACTCATACAGTTTTTTTTATATTAGGAACATTGCAAACAGTAGATGCAATCAGTGAAGAAAACTATATCGAAGCTGGATTTAAACTTGCTATTAATATTTTGGTAAATTTATATCCTATAATAACCCAAAGATATAATCGTTCAAGAATATATGCTATTCAGGAAAAAAGACGGGAAATGCATTATTCATATTAAATTGTTATGCGTCTTTTCTATCTTTTATTTCTTTTAAAATTTCATCCATAAACACGTTAATTTTTTTTGTGCCGTGAACAATATTGTCTCGTGTTCTGACATTCACACTTTCTTCTGCTTCTTCTTTTTCGCCAACAACAAGAATATAATTAATTTGTGCTAATTGTGCTTCTCTCACTTTTTTATTTAATGATTCTGATCGAGTATCAACTTCTACACGAATACGTGCTTCATGAAGTTTTTTTCTTACAGTATCTGCATACTCATTAAATCTATCAGCAAGTGGAAGGATTTTTACCTGCACTGGACTTAACCATAATGGGAATTTTCCTGCATAATGTTCTATAATAATTCCCAT
>JBAZCJ010000148.1:0-2574 GCA_041671005.1 Candidatus Woesearchaeota archaeon
AATCCACTGCTGCTCATAGCTGGCGACTTTCAATTATGGCTGCAACAATGGCAAACCAATTGAATATCATACTTGACTGTCACCATGCGATTAAAATAGCATTAGTACATGATATTGCAGAAGCAACCACTGGAGACATTGATTGTCGGTTAGTTGCTGGAAATGAAACATCAAAATGTCAAAAAAAAGAAAATGAAAATGCAGCAATGCATAAACTTGTTGAAAAACTTTCATCAAGTAATCAAAAAGAAATAATAGGATTATGGAAAGAATATGCCGAAGCATCAACTAAGGAAGCACGATATATCAAAGCCCTTGATAAAATAGAAGCAATATTACAGTTAATTGAATCAGGGTATATGAACATGACAACACCTGAAGTTATTGCTACCTGTGCAGATAATCCTGTACGAAAAATACCAGAACTTGAACCATTACTTCATACTGTTAAGAAAAAATTAAAACAAGAATATGAAAAAGGGGACATTGAATGGAAATCAGATTATAATTATTGTATGAATTAATAAGTTATTAAATTATTGAAATTTTATGCTCCAATTAATGGAAGTTATTTCTCTAATTTTTTCACAAACGCTTTAATTTTAGGCCTATACTCTTTATCTTCTCTTTGTATTTCTT
Organism: Candidatus Woesearchaeota archaeon; assembly: GCA_041671005.1. GTDB lineage: Archaea > Nanobdellota > Nanobdellia > Woesearchaeales > DSVV01 > JACRPI01. The sequence continues at coordinate 640 of JBAZCJ010000148.1, forward strand.
TAAAAACTTTTTTTAAATTTGTAATTTCCTGTTTAGGAAGAATATCTTTAAAAATATTGCATTTAAAAAAAGGATCGTGTGCAATGACTTTCATTTTCCCATTTGTAAGTTTCATTACCCAATACGGAAAGATTTTACAGATGTTTGGTCGTATGTCATAAATAGCACATTTTCCATTTTTTTGCAGAAAAATACAACGTCCATTTTTTTGTGTTTTCAAACGAAGAATTTTTCCTTCATCAAGTTGTTTATATCGTAATGCACCTTCAAGAACTGGATCATCTGTTTTTAATTCATTAATTAATTTTTTAGATAACGGTGAATAATCTAAAAAATATGAATAATCTTTGTTTATCTTTTTCTTAATCTTTTCTGCATTTTTTAAACCAACAAAACAAAATCCATCCCTATTAAAAATACAACAATGATCATTTTTTTTACATGTAGTACAGCCCATACTTCAACTTAACTTATATGTGATTAATAAATTTGCTGATACTTTTATAAATGATTTTTGATTTGTTTATATTATGCACTGGAAAGAATTGGAAAAATGTTTAGGATTATATGTTACTCTTACAATACCTCGACATGATTATTGTGGGAAAATAACGTATGTTTCTAGAAAAAAAATACTCTTAAAACCTGGAGTGATAGTTGCAAGAACTACACTTGAACAGATGGCAATGCATCCTGAAGGGTTATTAGGTGCAATTTTTGAACAGACTTATAACCAGAATGCAGGGGAAGTTGGAATTATTCCTCAACCGATCAGAACATATTCAACTGCTTCTGCACCTAGTCCATCTGCATTAGGAAGAATTATTCGAAATTATTCTTCACCAGATGAACTTCAATGGATTAAACCATACACAACTTCTCTTTCACTTGAGGATCAAACAAATGTTGTAAGTGCATGGTATGATGCAACCTCTCCACAAATTAAAGGATTGGCTAAACTTATTTCTGTGCTTCAAATCTCTCCCCCTAATGTTGTTTCACTTGTTAACAAGATGAATTTAACTCCAGAACAAATAACAGAGTTTAGCCATGATTATATTAAAACACTTTTATTTCAAAGAAAACAAATTACTGAATTTTATATTTCAGCAGTACAGTCAAACCTTTTAACGTATAGCCAGGGATTAGCTGAAATGCGAAGATTAGCGAAACCTGAGGATGGCATGAGCTTACATTATGTCAATCAACCGGATGTAACCAAGTTTACAAGACAATGCAAACCAGCCTGAACCCACAGATTTATATATTTCTTATTTTTTACAAAGAGCATGGAAAAACTACAAAAGAAAACAAAAATAGTTGCAACTATTTCTGATAGAACATGCACTGCTGAATTTATTAAAACTCTTTATATGGCAGGAATGAATGTTGTACGATTAAACACTGCACACCAAAATTTAGATGATGCAAAAAAAGTAATAGATATAGTCCGTTCTGTTTCTGATAAAATCCCATTACTTATTGACACAAAAGGTCCTGAAGTGCGAACAGTAATGAAAACTGAATTATTTGTTGTAAAAAAAGACGAAACTGTCACGATTTCGGGAAATCTTAAAAGTCCAGCACAAATTCATGTTAATTATCCTTCTTTTGCACATGACCTTTCTATAGGACAAATTATACTTATTGACGACGGAGACATTGCACTAACTGTTAAAAAAAAGCAAAATGAAATTTTGTCCTGTGTTGTTCAAAATGAAGGCATTATCAAAAATAAAAAATCAGTCAATACTCCTGGAGCACATTTAAACTTGCCTGCATTAAGTGAAAAAGACAAATTGTTTATTCGCTTTGCTGCAGAACAAAAAGTAACATTTATTGCGCATTCTTTTGTTCGAAATAAAGAAGATGTTCTTGCAGTCCAAAAAATACTTGATACTTACAAAAGCCCCATCAAGATTATTGCAAAAATAA
>JBAZCJ010000149.1:0-2552 GCA_041671005.1 Candidatus Woesearchaeota archaeon
GGAATTATTTTGAGAAGTTCTTCAGAATTACATTTTTTTATCGTCACGTTTCCAATAGTTTTGAAAAGTGCAATTGCATCGTCATCATAATATTCTGGTGCGGTGATTAATATTTTCATTTTTTTAATATAATTTAAAAAATACGAGCCTGCGAGGATTTGAACCCCGGTCAACCGGTCCGAAGCCGATCGCACTATCCAAGCTATGCTACAGGCCCATGTCTTTAAGACACAAGAAATAGTTTATAAATTGTTTCAAATTTATCATTATGTTTTCGATAATTGGGTATACTATTTTTTCAAAGAATACATATGTAATCTTGAAAATCTCCCTTGTGAGGGGATACATTTTCAAAATACTCTGTTATTTGTAAGGGTTTGGATTTTTTAGTTATTGTGAATTAAAAAATAAATTATTCTATTGCTAATTTTTTTGATAATATTATTTCTATTGTTGAAACTCGGATGTCTTTTCCATCTTCATTTTTAAAACCTTCACTCCCAATAATAATATTTTTTACGTTAATTTGGTCTGTAAGAAATCGTTTTGCTGCAACTTCAGAAACATCAACTGCTCTGGAAATGAATTTACCTCTTGCTTTGACAATAACTTCAGATGCCTCTTTTGTCGTAAACTGCATTACAATGCTTGTAACATAGTTCATAAAAGGCTTATTGCCAATAAAAATAGAGTTATCACGTGTCTCCTCTGGCATACCTGTCACCTCTTTTTTTAAAAATATTTAAAAAATTAATCTGTTTGTTTATTCATTAATCTTGTTACATATCCTGCAATGACATTTCTCATTTTTTTTGATTTTGTTGAGACATATCGTGAAGCAACTTCCTTATTTTCATTAAAGGTTTTTTTGCATTCTCCTGCATATTGTTTTACAAGCTGGTTTGTTGTTCGTTTAATCAACATTGTCTTAATTCTTCCCATGTCTTCACTCTCCTAAGTTATTAATTCCATATTGAAATAAAAACTCCTTTATAATTCTTTTTATTCCTTACTGGTTATTCTTTCTTTCCAAAGGTTGCAGCAACTAACAATGGGAATATTAATGTTGCATCAGCATGGACTTTGACGTGCTGTGCAGTAGTTTTTATTTTTCCCCACGTAATCGCTTCTTCTGTTTGTGCTCCAGAATCACTGCCATCATATTCTTCTGCAGTATTAATGTATACTGCATAGTCTAAACCGTCTCTAAATATATTTGCATTAAGAATGAAATGTTTTGCAACTCCTGAACCTAAAATAATTGTTCCTGCTTTTTCTGCGTTTAATGCAAGGTCAACAATCTTTTTGGTATCTCCGGCAATTTCTATTTTAAAATCAGGATGTCGCTGTTTCATAAAGTAAATTAAATCTCCAAAAGAACCATCTGTTAATGCTGGACAAAATACGGGAATATTATTTTTATATGCCCAGTATAATATAGAATCTTCGTGATTTTTCTCAGATGCAACTTCTTTTCCTAATTCTCTCGCAATATCAGAAGGAGTATGTACTTTTCCTTGCTTTTGTTCTACATATAATCGATCTAAAAACGGATTAATAAATGTTTCAAAATATAAATATCGATCATTTGGAATGAAAATATTTCCTGTGCGGTTGATGCCTTTTTCATACATACTTCTTCCAGAAACATTAAACAAACCAATTGCAAATGGTTTTAATGTTTTAATTATATCTTCTTCAACACCGCCTGCTGTTGTTACAAGCACGTGCACCATTTTATTTTTTACCAGAAATTTAATTATTTCTCTGATTCCTGATGAAACCATATTTGACGTATATCCTAAAAAAATAGTTGCATTTTCTTTTCGCATTTCTTCAACTATTTCAATTGCTCTGGCTAAATGTGTTGCTTGAAATCCTGTTGTTCCATAACTTTCAAGAAAATTTTTGAAATTGAATGGTTTTTCAAAATTATATCCTCTGACTTTAGGAAGATGTTCAACATCAGGAGCAGGAGCTATTTGGTATGGTTTTTGATCTTTGTATTCTTTTATAATTTTACTTACCATATGGTGATAGAATTTAAAGGTTTTTATAAATGTTATTGCGATATATATCTTTTGTTTAAAGTGTGTTCTCTTGTTTTTCTTTTCTGTATTTTTCTCAACCTACAGAAACCTTTTTAAATCAGTTGTAATTTTATACATATTGAAGAGAATAAACTCTTCTTAATATTCAAAAACGGAGGAAAGAATATGGCAACAAAAAAGGTACACATGAACATTGTGTTTATCGGGCACGTTGACCACGGTAAATCTACCACAGTTGGACGATTACTGTATGATACTGGTAATGTCGATGAACAAGCTATGAAGAAATTGAAGGATAAAGCACAAGAACTTGGAAAAGGCGGTTTCGAATTTGCATTCGTCATGGATAACCTCAAAGAAGAACAAGAACGAGGAGTTACTATTGATCTTTCTCATAAGAAATTTGTAACAGAAAAATATGATTTCACCATTATTGATGCACCTGGGCACAAGGATTTTATTAAAAATATGATTACAGGCGCAGCTCAAGCAGACGCAGCA
>JBAZCJ010000150.1:0-2538 GCA_041671005.1 Candidatus Woesearchaeota archaeon
ATATTTTTGTTTCCATGCAATATCCATCATTGTGTTGTGTACTTAACCAACTGAAATATTTTTTACTTCTGAACCAAAATATTGTTTATCCCATTTTTTACCACAGTTTGTAAAACTATTATTAGCCATAATATCAATATCTTTTGCATTTATTTTATAGCAAGATACAGCATTTTTATTTTTTTCAACACCATATTCACAAATATAATATTCACCATTTGTTGTTCGCAATAATAGTCCAGAATGTGCCAACCAACCAACATTGAATGGTAACACACCCAAATTACGCCGAATTACATAAATTCTATCTATTTGTTCGTCATTATTTTTGCAAACATAATCGCCAATTTGGGGATAAAAATTATCAGTGAATTTATTTAATTTGAAATTCATAATTTTTTCATTGGAAAAAACAAAAACTTTCATATGCGTGTAATGGAAATATGAATTACTTTTTCGCTTAAATTGATCAAGACAAAAGTTATAATCAATTATGAATGATTTTATACTTTTATTAAGATTTATTTCTCGAATTTTTTGTTGTTGTAATTTATTGTTTCTCTCTTCTATTTCTTTATTTACATAATATTCTCGTTGTCTCAAAAAATTATGAGGATCGCCTAAATGCATCTGAAATCCATGTCCATCATTAGAATAAGAGCCTCCAAAACCAACACGTTCTTCATTTCCAGTAACCAATTTTGCTCCGATTGGTAACATCCATGTTGATGTAATTAAACCTACAGGAGTAAATGAAAGCAAAGTTCCGAGACCAATGAAAAATCCACCAACCGTCTTCTCTTCCACCGAAGTGTTATTACCCATATGTGTAGCGAAACTCAATGTATAATTAAATTATATGTGTGTGATATGTAATTATTGTTTACTACAAAATATTGTAAATTTCAATTTTTTTATAGGCTTGTTTGACTTTACTCGATGACATTTATTTTAATTAATAGTATACAAGTTGTACATATTTTTTTGTAAACATAGTTAAATATTTTAACTTTAGCTATAGGTGTCGTGGATTTTTTCACGTTAACGCTTTTAGATTTTTACTTTTTTTGGCGTTTTTTCTTTCGGCTCTTTTTGGGGTTCCTATACTGCTACTGTTGCTTTTTTTAGCAACAGCAGCTATCTCGGGCTTACCTCCCAAGCATGTTGATTTTTTATTTTTACTTTCACTTCGAACGAATGCTTTTGGTCTTTCTCTATTATTTGATATATAGTGTGATAATATTGTTCTAAAATTTAGTACTGCATTTTTATCCCTTTGTATATATCTATTTATTTGGATTACTTTTTTCCCTTCTTTTATTACTTTTTCTTCGTTCTTATTGTTGTGAAGAAACTTTTTTACTTCATTCTTCTTATCCTCATAAATAAAATTCTTTTTACACAATATACGTTGTTTTTGCATTTTTAATTGGATTTTTTTATCCATTTTAAATGTTAGTATCTCGTGCATCCTTTTACTTATTACCTTTAGTTCCCCCTTTTTTGATATGGATTTTAATTCCATTATTTTTTCTTCTGTTTTTACCTCTTCTTCATGCAACATATTACATATTTTTGATGTATTATATTCGTCTATTAAATACATCTCTTTTACGTATTTTTTTAATAATCTTTTCATTCCTATTCCAAGTGTTGATTTTGAATTTTTTAAACTATTATTTCCTTTCCAATCTCCGATTATTAATGTATATTCTTTTAATTCATTTATATTTGTTAAACCTAATTGTTTTACTATTTTATTTATTAACGATTTTTCTGCCTTTTGTTTATCTATATATATTTCTAATTTCTCTTTTCTTAATTTTTCATTCAAATATTTTTCATATGTCGCCATAAACGTTTTATTTATTTGTTCCATATTCGATTTTATTGTTTCTGTATTTGATGATTTTTTATTTATTTCTATTGATTCTTGTTGTTCCTTTGTTATTCCATAATTTAAATACATTTTTTTCATATTTTTTATATGTTCTTTCGTTTTTAAATTGAATGCACGCTCTTTCCCTGAATATTTTATAAATACATCTTTTCCATCTTTTTCTATTAACACATATATTAGGTTTATTTTTCCCTGATCAATATACATCTTTTTAGATTTTTCTACTTTTTTTAATTCTTCTTCCGTTAAATCATCCAAATAATAAAATTCTTTTCCTTTTCTATTTATTTTTCGCAATTCATCGCCTTCACTTTCTTCTTTTAATTTTTTTATTTTTTTTACATATTCTTTTTTATCTTCCTCTTTTTTCTTATCTTTTTTTTTCTTATCTTTTTTTTCCTCTTTATTTAAATTTTTTTCTTCTTTTTCTTTTCTTGTGTCATTTATATATTTATTCATTCGTTTTTTTATTTCTATGTTAATTTCGTCCAACATCCTTTTACTTTCATCTATAGATGAAGATACTTTTAAAATTTTATCTTCATCTTTCTTTTCTTTTAAATTTTTTAATATTTTTTCATTATTTTTTATAAAATTTTGTATTTCAACAATATTATATTCTTTATACAATTTGTTTT
>JBAZCJ010000151.1:0-2523 GCA_041671005.1 Candidatus Woesearchaeota archaeon
TGTTATTTTCCCAAGCATCAAGAAGAATGTTTGCTACTTTTTCAAAATCTTCAGCGGGAACTTGTTCTAATCCTTTCATTAATTGTTCATAATATGTTTGTCTAAACTCTTTCATATTCTCGCCTCCTTACTTATCGCCGACATAAATTATTTTGCTTCCGTTATTATCAAATTCAAAAGGAATTTGTTCAAGAGGTAAAGATGCAATAACACTTTGTTTCTTTTCTTCTGGACAATAAAATAGTAAGAAACCACCCCCGCCTGCACCTAAAAGTTTACCACCAATTGCTCCTGCGCTTAATGCAGTTTCATACCATGCATCAATTTCAGGGTTTGTAATAGAAGATGCTAATTCTCTTTTGAGTAGCCATCCTTTATGCAAAATTTCTCCGAATGGGGTAATATTATTATTGTTTAATGTATCTCTTAAATCTTCAGCAAGACGTTTCATTTTCTGTAAATTTTCAAATTTTTTACTATCATTTTCAGTATTATTTTGTTGTTCAGTAAGAATACTTTTTGTTGAACGTGTTATGCCGGTATAAAATAGTAATAGATTTTTTTGTAATTGTAATTTAGTTTCAGGATTACACATAATAGGTGTTACATTAACTTGATCATTAGGATTAAAACGAATATGGTTGAGATTTCCAAATGCAGCAGCATATTGATCTTGAGGACCAATAGGTTCGTTAAGAATATTTATTTCTATATACGCAGCTTCTTTTGCGAGGCGTTCAGCTGAAACAAATTTTCCTTTGAATGCGTAGAGTGCATGTAATAATCCTACAGTAAATGTGCATGAACTTCCTAATCCACTGCCTGAAGGGATATCTGCAAAACTAGTGATTTCTATGCCTGATTCAATGCCAACTAATCGTAATGCTTCTCTAAAAATAGGATGTTCAATTTGTTCAAGACTATTAACAAATTCTGTTTTTGAATATTTCAGCAGAATTTTTCTTTTATCAAAATATTTGTGAACTGCAATATACATATATTTGTTAATCGCAGTGCTTGTGACACAACCATATTCTTTGCCGTAAAATGCTTTTAAATCAGTTCCTCCTCCAGCAAAACTGATTCTGAAAGGAGTTTTAGAAATGATCATAGATATTCACCTTTATTGTTTGGCAATCCAAATATTTGTCCAGATATAAGATCATGTTCAACTTTTTGCAAGCGTTCAAGTGTACCAACGTCTTGTGCATATTCTTCTGAATAATATGCTTGAATATGATGATCATCTGTAATTAATTTTGGAAAAATTTCTTTGCCAAAATCACCAAATTTCAATTCAATATTTGCTAGAATAGATGGCTTCAAAATGTATATACAAGAAAGATTTATTGGTTCAAAAGAATCTTTTGGTTTTGGTCTGAAAATACGATTAATTTTTCCAGTTTTATCTCGTTCAATTAAGTCACTATCCATGGGATGAGAAGATTCATGAACTAATAAAGTTGCTTCTGCATTATGTTTTTTATGATATTTGTACATTTGTAAAAGATTATGGCTTATCATATCATCACCGAAAATTACAAAAAAATCATTATTGCCGATATATTTTTCTGCAAGTTTTACTGCACCTGCTGTACCTAATTCTTGTGTTTCAACAGAATGCTGGATATTTACTCCCCATTTTTTTCCATCTTGAAAATAATTTTCAATAACTTCATGAAGGTAATTTGTGCAGAAAATAATATCTGTGATGCCATATTTTTTTAATAAAAGAACTTGCCACTCCAGTAAGGGTTTTCCTGCAATTTTAATCATTGGTTTGGGAATATCTTTTGTTAATGGCATTAATCGTGTTCCTTTACCACCTGCAAGAATAACTGCTTTAATCATCTATTGACTCCTTGATTTATTAGTATGAATTTATCATACTATGTCTCTGTGTTTTTTCTAATTTTATAAAGGTTATGAATTCAATTTCTACCTATTTCATAAGATTTATATATTGGTATGACTGAGTATGAATACATGAAAGAAAAGATTGCAATTTCTGTTGATAGAGCATTACTTGAAATGGTTGACAGTGCAGTTGATAATGTTAATATTACTTCTAGAAGTCAAGCAATTAGTGTTTTACTTCAACGTGCATTAGAAAAACAATATGTTACACAAGCAGTTATTCTTTTACGAAAAGAACATGTGCCTTTACTTTTTGAAAATGTTGATGAAAAAATATTTCTTGAAAAACAAGTTGAATTTCTTGTAAGCAATGGCATTGAAGATATTTATCTTGTGACAGGAGATCATTATCAGTTGGAGACTGTAAAAAATACTTTTAAGAAATTTTCTGTTCGATTTCATTTAATTATTGAACAAGAACATAAAGGGAATGTTGTGGCATTGCAATTATTGCAAAATGAATTGCGAAATAATTTTGTTTTGCTTAATGGAGATACATTGAATTCATTCGCACTAAAAAAAATGATTCATTTTCATCTTCGCACTGATAAGTTAATTACTATTGGTTTAACTATTTCTTCATCAAAAGGTTATAATACTGTAGAT
>JBAZCJ010000152.1:0-2511 GCA_041671005.1 Candidatus Woesearchaeota archaeon
TGAAAAAAATAGTTCTTAAAGTTGCAACTCTTAAAGGAATGAAGAAATATATGCAGATGGCAAAAGATGCAGGATTAGTAACTGCATTAATTACAGATGCAGGAAAGACTGTCGTCGAGCCAGGAACAGAAACCTGTTGTGCAATTGGTCCTGATACTGAAGATGATATTGACGTAATTACTCATGATTTGAAAATATTGTAAATATTTTTCAATAATTCTCTTTATTTCTGAAAATATTTTATATTTTCTTGAATTCTTTTCAAGAAAACATGCATCACCTTTCTTAAGAAGTTCTGTTTGTATATTTTTTAAGAGAGTGGCAAGCAGCTTCTGGCTGTGGTGTATGCCATTCTCTTACTCATTCAACTGTGTTTTTAGAGAAATTGCTTTCATAGTATTGTAAGCAATTTTTTGTAATAACTAATTCAATACATGCATTGCGTGTTTTCCTTTAGAAATGCGATTTGTTGTACAGCAAGACCATTATGAAGCCCAGCAACAAAAACAGTATGTGCAAGTATTGATAAATAAATATTGAGTTTACAAAATTTAATATACTTGTTAAAATAAACATAAAAACATGAAATCAGCTAAAATAGATGAAATGTTCAAAAAGCTTCAGAGTGAAAAAGCGTTGAACGAATGGGCTGTAAAGCTTTCTCGTGAGTCTAAAAAAGGGCGCTTTAAGGAATCAAAACGCCAGAAGTTAATCGTTTAAATTTTACTCCCGATTAGTCATAATATTTAAAAACCCTTATTTGCTTCTTTGTCTTATGGCATTTCACAAGCACCGCCTCTACATGTTTGTAGTTATAGCATTAGCTTTAGCAGTAGGTTGGACTGCACATAGTGTGTATCTTGACTCCTATACTCCACAAGAAAATAATCTTCTTATTCCAGGCCAAAGCAGTATTTTTGCAAAAGTAAATGGTTTGTTTAGTTCAGCAGAAATTATGTCTCCAGAAGATCACATTACTGAAAATCAGATTAAAGTGTATAATAATGAAGTTGTTCTTGACATAGATAATGCAGTGTGGAGCAGTTTTACTGACACTAACTCAATGGATCCATTGCTTGATATTAATGCAAATGGAATAGAAATAGTCCCACAAAGTGAAGATGATATCCACATTGGTGATATTATTAGTTATGATTCAGGTACAGGCATAGTTATTCATCGAGTCATTGGTATTCTCTCAGATGAAGATGGTTTGTATTATGTCATGAAAGGAGATAATAATCCAATCCCAGACAAGCAGAAAGTACGATTTAGTGATGTAGAAGGAATTTTAGTTGCTGTAGTGTATTAGTAAATCATATAAATCAATAACTTCTTTCTTCATTCAATGAAGCAATTTCCAAACATTATCACAGCTGAAGAACGAGAACATTGGATAACTGCAGGAAAGATTACTGCTGAAGTCAGAGAATGGTCAAAATCATTATTCAAGCCAGGTGTAAAATTAGTAGATATTGCAAATGCAATTGAAAATAAAATTAAAGAAAAAGGTGCTGTGCCAGCATTTCCTGTTAATCTTTCTTTAAATGAAGCAGCTGCACATTATACTCCTATAAAAGATGATCTTATTATTCTTAAAGATCAAATTATCAAAGTAGATATTGGTGTGTGTTATGAAGGAGCGATTGGCGATACAGCATATACTGTTGATCTTTCAGGAAAATACAGCAAACTTGTTGAAGCATCAGAAAAAGCATTAGAAAATGCAGCAAAAATTTTGAAGATAGGAGTTACGCTGGGAGAAATTGGAAAAGTAATAGAAGATACAATTCTTTCATATGGTTTTGAACCTGTTAGAAATCTTTCAGGCCATGGCATGGCTCTTTTCACAATACACACTTCTCCATCATTACCTAATTATAATACTGGAGAAAAAACGCAATTGCAAAAAGGGATGATTATTGCCCTTGAACCATTTGCAACAACTGGTGTTGGCAGAATAAAAGATAGCGGTAATATTGTTATTTATGAGCCTATTGAACATAGACCAATACGAAGTCCTATTGCAAGAGAAATTGCAAAAGAGATTGAATCATTACCAAAAGTACCATTTGCAAGGCGATGGTTGGATGAAAAATTTGGTACAAATAAAGTTAGTTTAGCATTACAATTACTCAAAGCAAATGGAAATATTACAAGTCATCCAGAATTAGTAGAAGTTGAAAAAGGGATGGTATCTCAAGCAGAACATACATTTTTAATTGAAGAAAAAGTTATTTGCTTGACACAGTAGGCTGTTCTATTGTTTTTTCTTCTAATGCTTCTTGTGTCCATACATCGTCTTCATCAAATGTAATGTTGTTGAGAATAGTGCTTCGTTTAACAACTCCGGTAATTTCTTTTCCGCGTGTGACAATAATGTTTCGTATTTTATTGCACTTCATGATTTCTACAGCATCACGAATATCTACTTCTTCATCTGCAGTGATAACTGGTTGTTTCATAATTTCCCATGCTCGTATTTGAGAAGGATCTTTGCATCTGGCAACA